>CAYOUO010000001.1:0-14620 GCA_964407155.1 uncultured Hyphomicrobiales bacterium
TCATTACTCGGTGTGGATGCGGGCCGCGCAAAACCCTTCCCTGCGTCCCGCCGTTGCCTCGTCGCTGCTTGATACGCACCGCGCATGGGTGCAGCGCATCGCCGTGGTGCGCGGACCGGCGGCAGGCGCGACGGTTGCCACGCGAATGCAGGCGATGCGGATGCAGGCTCTGTTCATCGGCAAGCTCATCCGCGCGATCGCGGCCTCACTCGACGTCGCGGATCTTTTCCGGGCGCGTGAGGATTTCGCGATCGCCCTGCATCATCGGGCGCCCGCGACGGATTAAATGGTACATTTGTAGAAAAATGCGCTTGCTGGGGCGACCGCCCGCGGCTTACGATACGGCCGGCTGATTGCTGTCGCGGGCTGGGGTCGTGATGTTCGAAGCGTCGTCGCTGTTTTCGCTGCGGGGCCGCGTCGCGCTGGTGACGGGCGGGTCGCGCGGCATCGGCCGCATGATCGCGGAAGGCTTCCTCGCCCAGGATGCCCGCGTATACATTTCCGCGCGCAATGCGAAACGGTGCCAGGACGCAGCGTCTGAAATGGGGCCGCATTGTTTCGCGCTGCCGGCGGACATTTCGACGGTTGCGGGTGCGCGAGCTTTGGCGGCGCAGCTGCAGGCGGCCGAGCCGGCTCTGGACATCCTGGTCAACAACGCCGGCGCAGCATGGGGCGCGGAATTCGATGTGTTCCCGGAGAACGGCTGGGACAAGGTCTTCAATCTCAACGTCAAGGCGCCGTTTTTCCTGACGCAGGCGCTTCTGCCGGCGCTCAAGGCGGGTGCCCAGGCCGACCGGCCGGCAAAGGTGGTCAACATCGGATCGGTCGACGGGCTCAGAATCAGTCCGTGGGAAACCTACAGCTACCAGGCATCAAAGGCCGCGATCCATCATCTGACGCGCAGGATGGCCGCCCGGCTCGTCCGCGACGGCATCATCGTCAATGCGATCGCGCCGGGCGCCTTTCCATCGGAGATGAATCGGGCAGCACGCGACAACGGCGAGAGTTATGCGCGGTCGATTCCGGCCGGGCGCGTCGGCCGGCCGGAAGACATCGCGGCGGCGGCGATCTATCTGGCCAGCCGAGCCGGCGACTACGTCGTGGGAGAGGTTCTGCCGGTGGACGGCGGCGTTACGTTCGCCTCGCCGCCGGAGATGGTCGAACCATGAGGGCGCGACCGGATCGAATTTGCGTAAACGGGAAGGAACGATTTGATGATTGATCTCTCGGGGCGGGTTGCCATCGTCACGGGCGCCGGAGGCGGGCTTGGACGGGAGCACGCCTTGCTGCTCGCGGCGCGTGGCGCACGGGTGGTCGCAAACGATGTCGGCCAGGCTGCCGCCGAGAGCGTGGCGAGCGAGATCGAGGCGCGCGGCGGAACGGCGATCGGCATCGGCGCCTCGGTGACGGACGTCGCTGCGGTGCAGGCGATGGTCGACGCAACGATCGCGCGCTGGGGCAAGGTCGACATCCTGATCAACAATGCCGGCATCCTGCGCGACAAAACGTTCGCCAAAATGGATCTTGCCGATTTCCGTCTGGTGCTCGAGGTGCACGTGATGGGCTCGGTCAATTGCACCAAGGCGGTCTGGGAACACATGCGGGCGCGGAACTACGGACGCGTCGTGATGACGACTTCCTCTTCGGGCCTCTACGGCAATTTTGGCCAGTCGAATTACAGCGCCGCGAAGATGGCGCTGGTCGGTCTGATGCAGACGCTGGCGCTTGAGGGGGCCCGGCACAATATCCGCGTGAACTGCATCGCGCCGACGGCGGCAACGCAGATGGTGGCCGGGCTCCTGCCACAGCGGGAACTCGACCTGCTTCACCCGGGACGGGTCAGTCCGGGCGTGCTGGTGCTGTGCGGCGAAGATGCACCGACGCGTACCATCCTCTGCGCTGGCGCTGGCTCTTTCGAGACGGCCTACGTGACGCTGACATCCGGCGCATTCGTGGGCGACAGAGCCGATGCTCCTGAGGCGGTGGCTGCGGCCTGGCAGAAGATCGTCGACCGCAGCACAGAGTTCGTCCCGGAGTCGGGCGAAGGGCAGGGACGTCTCGAGCTGCAAAGCGCGGGCTACAGCCGCCCCGCGCCGGGAGCCATCTGACATGCGCGAGGCTGTTATCGTCTCCACGGCGCGTACGCCCATCGGCAGGGCCTATCGCGGCGCGTTCAACGCCACACAGTCTCCGACATTGGCAGCGCATGCGCTGCGTGCGGCGGTCGAGCGCGCCGGGATCGATCCAGGCGAGATCGACGATTGCATTCTCGGCTGCTCGCTGCCGCAGGGTTCGCAGCAGACGATCGGGCGGATGGCGGCGTTGCGCGCCGGACTGCCGGTCGAAGTGCCGGGCATGACGATGGACCGCCAATGCTCGTCGGGGCTGATGACCATCGCGACTGCGGCCAAGCAGGTCATCGTCGATCGCATGGGTGTCGTGCTTGCCGGGGGGGTGGAGTCGATTTCGCTGGTGCAGACATCCGCGCTGCGGATCGATATCGATCCCGAGCTGCTGGCGATGC
Source organism: uncultured Hyphomicrobiales bacterium (assembly GCA_964407155.1). Taxonomy (GTDB): domain Bacteria; phylum Pseudomonadota; class Alphaproteobacteria; order Rhizobiales; family Kaistiaceae; genus DASZQY01. The sequence continues at coordinate 2,525 of CAYOUO010000001.1, forward strand.
GCGACGACGCCTACATGACGATGATCGACACTGCCGAAGTCGTGGCCGGCCGCTATGGCATTTCCCGCGGGCGGCAAGATGCCTACGCGCTGCAATCCCAGCAGCGTACGGCGGCGGCGCAAGCGGCCGGCCGCTTCGCCGAGGAAATCGTTCCGGTTACCGCCACCAAGACCGTGACCAACCGGGTGACGGGTGCGATCACGCGCGAGACCGTCGCGCTTTCGGCCGACGAGGGAAACCGGCCGGACACAAATCTGGAGGGGCTGGCCAATCTGAAACCCGTCAGGGAAGGGGGCTGCATCACAGCCGGCAACGCCAGCCAGCTTTCCGACGGAGCATCCGCGTGCGTCGTGATGGAGGCGGCCAGCGCGGAGAGGCGCGGTCTCACGCCGCTCGGCCGCTACGTCGGCATGGCCGTGGCTGGCACGAAGCCGGATGAGATGGGCATTGGTCCTGTCTATGCCGTGCCCAAGCTGCTCAAGCGTTTCGATCTGGACATGGACGATATCGGGCTGTGGGAGCTCAATGAGGCGTTCGCGGTCCAGGTGCTCTATTGCCACGACAGCCTCGGCATTCCAAACGAGCTCCTGAACGTCGACGGCGGGGCGATCTCGATCGGCCATCCGTACGGCATGTCCGGAGCGCGCATGGTCGGGCACGCTCTCATCGAAGGGCGGCGGCGCGGCGTCAAATATGTCGTCGTGACGATGTGCGTTGGCGGCGGCATGGGGGCCGCCGGCCTGTTCGAGGTGCTGTGATAATGGCCGTGCGGAGAATCTCCGCGGCCGAACTGGTGGAGCGCACGGGACAGGAGATCGGAGTCTCGGACTGGATCGAGGTAAGCCAATCGCTGATCGAGACGTTTGCCGATGCGACGATGGATCGCCAGTTCATTCACATCGATCCGGAACGTGCCAAGCGGACGCCGTTTGAGGGGACGATCGCGCACGGCTTTCTGATTCTCTCCCTGCTCAGCCGGATGGCCTACGATGCCGTGCCCGACGTCGAAAAGCTGATCATGGGCGTGAACTACGGGATGAACCGCGTGCGGTTCATTTCACCGGTGAGGGCGGGCAAGCGCGTAAGGGGCCGTTTCGTGCTGCGTGACGTCGCCAGACGGGCAGAGGATCAGCTGCTGATGACCTATTCGGTCACCGTGGAGATCGAGGGAGAACCGGACCCGGCACTGGCTGCCGAGTGGCTGACGCTCAGCATCACCGCCATCATCTAGCGCGCCTGAACCAGGCCTTGACCCGTGATGCTTGGGCAGGTGGGCGATCTGCGACGCTAGAGATATTCGACGTTGCCATCGATCCCGATCGCCTGTCCGCTGATGTTGCGCGCGAGGTCGGAGCCGAGAAACAATGCGAGACGGGCTATATCCTCCGCGTCGACCATTCTCCGCAGCGATATTTTGCGCAAATACGATTCGCGCATTTCCTCGATGCCGACGCCAAGCGCCGTCGCGCGATCGGCGATCACTTTTTCCATTCGCGGACCATTGACGAATCCGGGCAGGATCGCGTTCGCGCGAATCCCGTGTGGACCAAGTTCGATCGCCAGCGACTGAACGAGGCCGACGATCGCCCACTTCGTCGCGACGTACGGCGTCCTTAGGCCGTGACCAAGGCGCCCCGCCACAGAACTGATCGCGATGATCGACGGTCCGCGCTCCGACTTTTTCAGAAGGGGGACGAAGCGATTGAGAAAATAAAAGTGCGATTTCAAGTTCACGTCGATGGTCCGCGACACATCCGCGTCGGCGTACGTGTCAATTTCGCCGGTCGGTCCCGCAACCCCGACATTATTGACCAGGATGTCCAGTCCTCCGAGGTGGGCGACCACCTCGTCGAGTACGCGCTCCGGATGTTTCGTGTCGGATGCGTCGCCGAGCGTACCGTGGACGCCCGGAATGTTTGCGATGGCGTCACTCAGGGCGGATTCCCGCACGTCGGTGATGTGGACGAGTGCGCCCGCCGCGGCAAATTCCTCCGCGATGGCGCGGCCGATGCCGTCGCCTCCCGCGGTGACCAGAACTCGTTTGCCTGGTGTCTCCAGAAGGTGTGGCGACTTCGCTGATTGCACAGTTTCACTCATTACTCGGAGATGCAGGAGCGGCCCGCTTCGTGTCACCTCTCCTAACGCTCAGCGCATTGCATTTCTATGTGCCAAGTGCACAACAACGGTCCGTAATTGATGTGGCAAACTCCTGATGGGGTGTTACGCACAGCGGCTTCGCGAAAGCGATAGTGTTGCAACGCGATGGACCCGCGCCTCTTCATACCGGAGAAGCAACGCCGACGTTCCAGTTCCAGGGAATGTCCCCCTGCAGTCGACGGCGACGGACGACCTCTTCATTGAGGCGATACATCCCCGCAAGCGGGGCTGGCATCGCAAGAGGCCGTTCGGCGAAATGCATAGCGGCTCCCTGATGGTCGTAGGGTTTCCAGTCAGGCTGTCCGGGAACGGCCGGGACGCCGGATCGCGCGAACGAGATCCAGTAACCCATCATGTCGCGCGAGAGGTCGTGCTCCGCCGGCGTGTCAGGAATTCTGGGCCAGCGGGGTGGTGTGCGGTCGGCCGTGCCGAATATGAACGGGATTTCGGCGGCATGAAATGCGTGAAGGCCGGCCGCATCGGCTGCTGCATAGCCGTGATCGAAAAAATAGAGATAGGAGGGCAAGCCGAGCCCGGTCTGTTTTGCGGCGAGGCGCTCCGCCGACCATCCGTAGACCGCATCCCGTACCGCCGCCAACGTGCTTTCGCGAATATCACGGGACGGATACCGCTGCAGAAAGTCATCGGCGAGATCGCCGTACGCAGCGCGAATTGTCTTCTCATACATGGCCGGGTCAGAGGCGAGATCGGGGGGCATGAGAAAACCCAGCGACCGGACTTCGCCGCTATTGAACCCGGCCAGAATGCCGACCGGCGCCTGCTCGCCGCGATCGAACACATCCACAATCTGGCGGGGCAACACGCGGCCATCGATGGTTCCCGCCGGAACATAGCCGGCGCTGGCAGCGGCGTCAGTGAGGGTCCCGGCGTTCATCGTCCGCATCGCCGCCATGTCACCATCGGCCAGCGCCCTGGCGATCCGTTCCCCAATCGCCTCAGCGCTTTCCTCTCCGTGGCGTCTCTCGCGCAGCTCCGGCGTCGAGATCGTGTACGCGCTCTGGGCGATCGCGCGCGAGAACAAGCCGCGCGCCAAGGGGCTGCACATGAGGTAGACAACGCTGAGCGCGCCGGCCGATTCCCCGGCGATGGTGACATTGTGCGGATCGCCGCCAAAGGCATGGATATTGCGCCGGATCCAGCGCAACGCGGCAATCTGGTCGAGAAGTCCATAGTTGCCGGAGATCCGTTCCGGCGATTCGGCGCTCAGCGCGGGATGAGCCAGGTATCCGAGAATGCCGAGCCGGTAGTTGATTGTAACGACAATCAATCCCTGTGCGGCCAGTTGAGCGCCGTCGTACATCTCTTCGCTGCTGCTGCCGCGAGCGAGCGAACCGCCATGAATCCATACGAACACCGGTGCACGACGCGCGTCGCGAGGGGCCCAGACGTTGAGTGACAGGCAGTCCTCGCTCTCGCCGGGCATATCGACCGCGTAGATGCTACCGGGGCGGCTGTTTGTCTGGATCGCCGGTGCTCCGAAAGCAAACGCCCCGTACGTCCCGTCCCAGTTGGCGGGCGACACAGGCGCCTTCCAGCGCAATGGGCCCACCGGAGGCGTGGCGTAGGGAATCCCCTTGAAGACACGCAAATCGTCGTGAGCAACGCCAGCGATTGCTCCGACAGGTGCCCTGACGACGGACGAAGGGTCGCTTCTCACCGCGCTGCGCCCGTCAGTGAACCGCTGCATACATGATCTTCTCCTCGGTCGCGTGCCCCGGAGAAAACTCCTCGACGATGCGGCCTCGCTGCGAGACGAGGATGCGATCCGACAGGTTCAAGACCTCCGGCAGATACGAGGAGATGATGACGACTGCGAGGCCTTCGTCGGCCAATCGGTTGATCAGCTGGTGGATTTCCGCGATGGCGCCGACGTCGACGCCACGGGTCGGCTCGTCGAAGATCACCAGCTTGGGCTTCTGCACCAGAGACTTGGCGATGACCACCTTCTGCTGATTCCCGCCGGACAGCTCGATGACGCGCGGGTTGCCATCAACGGCGCGGATGTTGAGTTGCCGACTCCATTCGCTGGCCAGCGCCTGCATCTCGGCCATACGGACGATGAAGCCGCCTTCCTTTGCCGCGCTGCGGCCGAGCTGCAGGTTCTCCGCGACCGACATGGTTTCGAAGAAGCCCTCGACCTTGCGGTCTTCCGTCACGTAGCAGATGCCGTCGACGACCGCCCGCCGCGGCGCCGGGTAGCGCACCGAACGTCCATTGAAGCGGATTTCGCCGCCGTGAAAGAAATCCCGCTTGAGAACGCCGGCGACGATTTTCGCAGTTTCCGTTCGCCCGGACCCGATAAGGCCGAATATGCCCGTCACCTGTCCGGAGTAGACGGTGAATGAGGTATTTCGAACAATTCTGCCCATCGAAAGGCTCTGCACGCTCAGCACGCGCTTACCGGGCCGCCTTGGTTCCCTGGCGGCTTTTCGACTGTAGAGCTCCTCGGACAAATTACGGCCGACCATGGCGCGGATGATCTTGTCGCGATCGAAGTTGGCGGTGCTGTCGGTAACGATCCGTTCGCCGTCCCGCAAAATGGTGATGCGATCGGAAATCTGGAGGGCCTCCTCCAGCGCGTGCGATATGAAGATGATCGATACGCCGCGCTGCTTCAGCCGCCGGACCAGCGCGAAGAAATGATGCTTTTCTTCCGGAGTCAGCGACGCGGTCGGTTCGTCAAAGATGATTACCTTCGCGTTGTGGCGTACGGCGCGAGCGATCTCGACCATCTGCTTCTGGGCGATCCCCAGCGTGGCAACGTTCGCCCACGGATCGACGTTGAAGTTCAGCGACTGCAGAAACTGTTGCGCCGCGATGTAGAGGCCGCGCAGCCGGTTGAAGAACTTTTCGTCGCCGAGGTAGAGATTTTGAGCGACCGTCATCGACGGCACCAGGCTGTTCTCCTGAAACACCATGAGAATGCCGTCGTGGATGGCCTCTGCCGGCGTCGCGTAGGAAACCGGTCTCCCGGCGACCAGAAGTTCGCCGGCAGTGGGCGCGGTAACCCCGGCGATGATCTTGCTGAGCGTCGATTTGCCGGCGCCGTTCTCGCCAAGCAGCGCGTGGATCTCACCCTTCTGGAGGACGAAGTTGATGTCCTTGATCGCCGGTACGCCGCGATACTCCTTCGTCAGGTTGCGGACTTCGACGAGGACGCTCATCTTCATCCCGCCGAGGCTGCTGACAGCGGGATCGAAACAATCACGTCGCCGCCCTTGCTGGTCGCCAGCAGCCGATCCCGCATTTCGATGCAGCTGGTGATGCCGTGCCGGCGGCCGTCGGCGCGGCTATGAAAGCTGATTTGCGGCTCGTAATCGTTGTCCAGGCCGACGACAAGTCCGTAAGACCGTGTTGGCGCCCACGCCTTCAGGACGCCGAGCTGCTTCAGAGCGCCAAACTGCATCGGCTCCAGATAGGACTGCGGTGCTGATAGCGATGGCGCGACCCAGAACTGGGGATCGAGCTCCCGCATCATCGATGTACGATAGTCCAACTCGCGCAGCACGAACTCAATCAGCTGGCTGCGGGGCGCGAAAACCGACAGCCACGACCCGGTGCCATCGGCCTTCGGTGCAAGGCGCGAGGGAAAGCCGGTGATGTCGGGAAGGGCGATGCCCGGTTTACGACCGGGCCGGATCTCGACGAGACGGTTGCGCCAGCTCTCGGCGACAATCAGGCTCCCATCGCGCCGCTGTAACAGCCCGGCCGGATAGGCGAGGCGATCGGCGAGGCAACCGGCGTCCCCGGTTTCAAGGTTGCACCGCCAGACCGAACCGGTGACCCCACGTTCGACGAGGTCGCGCTGCCAATCTTCCGGCGCGTTGTGCTGCGAACCCAATGCGACGATCAATGTGTCGGCGTCGGCGAAGAGCAGCGCCGTTGGGCAGAGCAGGGGCCGATCATGGAACCGGCTGAGAACGGTGCCGTGATGCTTGCCGCCGCGTAGAGCAATCCTCCCTCCGCCTAATGCGACGGCGATCGCTCCGTTGGGCGCTACCGCGAGCGAGGTGATGTTGCGGTCGAACTGCTCGACATCTTCGACCTTTGCGCTGAGGCCATCGGTCAACAGAGCGACAAGTGTCGAACCGGTCGAGAACAGTGCGCGATCGCCCGCGGATACGAGGTTGTCGGGCGCCCTGGCGGTGAGCAATGCGGGCGCTTCCTCGATGACCTGATTGGGGCTCAGCACGCCATCCATCGGTGGGACCGTCACCGAATAGGGGCCACTGGCGCGCCAACGGTCCATCAGCCGTCGCACTGGCGCGATCATCGTCGCGTTCCCCAGTGAGAACCCTGATTCGTAAACTCAGGATCGGCGTGAGGAATTCTGTATCGCCCGACCCGGTTATTATAGATGCCGCCGAGATAGAGATAACCCTTGTGCTCGTTGCATGAGGTGATCGCGGGGTGATTCACCCCGTCCTTATCCCAGAGACAGTCAACCACTTCGCCGGCGTCATTGAACTTGATAACCATGCCGACATTCATCTGCGGGAAAAGCCATTCGTCCTGCGCCACGCGCTGCACCATCCGCCGCCGGAAGCCGGGCTTGCGCATCGCCAGATCGAAGGCCGGCGTCCGCATGCCCACAATGGCCAGCCAGTAATTGCCGTCAGACGACCGATTGATGTTGTCAGGATATCCCGGCAGGTTGGCCACGACGGTTTCCGTTCGGCCCTTCTTAGACCCCTCGAGCCAATATCGTTCGATCGTGCAACTCCACGTACTGGCAAAGAGGACAGATTTGCCGTCGTGCGCGACGCAAACGCCGTTGGCAAACCTGATCCCGGGGATCACCGTCCTGGTCGATTGGTTGCGCGGATCGTAACAGATGATGCGGCCGTTGCCGCGCGCTTCGAGCGCGTCGACGATCCATTCATGCATGTCGAAGCGGACGGTCGCCTCGCTGAAAAAAATGCGGCCGTCGGGTGCAACGTCGAGATCGTCGGCGAGGCGCATGCGGGAATCGTCGAGTATCGAGAACAGCGACCGGTTGGTCTCGTCGGTCAGCTTCACGAGCTCGCGCGTGTCTTTGACGATCTTGTAAAGGCCCATGCCGGCGACGCAGCACAGCAGGTTGCCATCGCGGTCGAACGCCATGCCGAGCGGCATGCCGCCGACGTGGACATAGACTTCCCATCGCTTATGGTCCGGGCCGAAATAGCGGACGATGTCTCCCTGGCGGCTGCCGAAGTAGAGATTGTCATCCAGGTCGAGGATAGGATCTTCGGCTGCGTCGATCTCTCCCAGACCAATCAGTTCGACGTCATGCAACTTGTTATTGACGGCGTAGGGGGAAGGAGATCCTTCCGCGGTTGACGGCATGGGAGGAAGCTTGAAGTAGGCCGGCGATACATACACGCGCGACAGCACTTTCGACCGGTTCTTCAACCAGCGCACGTCGATCGCCACCGCGATCATCAGCACAATTCCCAGTACGAGCGAGCCGGAGCCGCTTTTCAGCCCGAGCTGGACGAGGCTGTTGTTGATGATCATGACAATCAGCGCGCCGAGCAGCGCCTTGGCGACGGAACCGCGGCCGCCGCCGAGGCTATTGCCGCCGAGGACCGCCGCGGTCAGCGCGGTGACCTCGAGACCGACGCCCGTGCTGCCGCTCACCGCGCCGAGGCGTGAAGCGTAGAAAACACCGCCGGCAGCGGCGAGAATGCCCGACATAACGTAAGTGGTCGCGACCGTGCGGCGGACGGCAAGGCCGGCGTTATAGGCGGACCGGCGCGAGCCGCCGACCGCCAGAATATGCCAGCCCGGGCGCAACCTGGTCAGGAAGACATGGCCGGCGATGGCGATCGCGATGGCGACGATGAAAACGGGCGGCACGCCGTAAACGGCATTGTCGCCGATGAAGTCCCAGACCGGCGAATCGAACTTCGGGATGACGAGCCTGGTCGAGAAATTCAGGACGAGCGTATCGTCGATCGCGCGAATGATGATCAAAGTGACGAGCGTCGTCAGAAAGGCGCGCAGCCGGAGATAGCCGATAAGGACACCGTTCAGTAATCCAACGAGCGCGCCGGAGGCCAGCGCGCAGAGAGCCGCAACGCCAATTGGCCAACCCTGCCAGTTGAAGAGGGCAAGGGTGACGAAATTGCTGAGCGCGAAAGTCGAGCCGACGCTGAGATCAATGCCACCGGCCAGCATGACGACGGTCATGCCCAGCGTGACGAATATGATTTCGCCCAGTTCCCGAGCCTCTTCGGTCAATCCGTCGACGAGGAAGAAATGCGGAAGGATCGATCCGAAGAAGGCGACAACGAGAATCAGGAAGGCAAAGGGAATCGCGTTGTCGATCCAATTCTTGGAAAGAATCTCGCCGACGACGTGATCAGGAACGAAACGCGACCGCCATTGCGCGTAGACCTCTGCGACCGACATTCAGGAGGAGGCTCCATTCCGAAATGGAAATGGCACGGCCGGGCAGGCCGTGCCAGTCAGGTGGCGTTGAATGATCAGGAGCCGTTGGCCTTGATCTCGTCAACGGTCCAGCAGGAACCGGGCGTCAAGGTTTCCTTGGTGAGGATCTTGAGCGGGGTATATGTCCCGAACGGATGGGAGCCCGGCGCCGACGGATCCTGGAGCAGCATCTGCACGGCGTTGACGAGGTCGCGCCCCTGACCCTTGCCGTCGTAGTTGACGTAGGCGCTGTAGCTGCCGTTCTCGATGTTGTCGCAAGCGGCCGCCTGGCGCCCGCCGCCCGATGTCACCAGATAAACCTTGCCCGTCAAACCTGCTTCCTTGATGGCGGCGGCGGTGCCGACGTCCTGCCCGTCCCACGTGCCAGGGATACCGCACAAATCGGGATGCTGCTTCAGGATTGTCAGCGCGACATCGTGGGCCTTGGTGGCGTCGTAGTCGGCAGCCTGGTTGGCGACCACCTCAAGATCGGGGTACTGCTTGAGTTTGTCGTTGATGGCCTGCGTGCCCACCATCTGGCCAGGATTGGTCGGAACGCCGGTGATGAGCGCAATCTTGCCGTTCTTGCCGGCGTTCTTGCCGCAGGCCTTTTCCAGCAGGTCCATTTCGGTGCCGGCGACATCGTACCAGTCGGAGCCCACGTAGGCGTCACCGCGGGTCACAGATTCCATGTTGATCTGAACGACCTTGATGCCGCTGTCCAACGCCTTCTTTATCAGCTTGGCATATGACTGCGGATCGGGCGGCTGCACGACAATCAGGTTCGGCTTCTCGGTAATCAGTTGCGACAAAGCCTGCACGCCAGCGGCGGGGTCCCAGTTGGGGTCGCGAATCTCCAGCTTGAATCCCCATTTGTCGGCGGCTTTCTGAATTGCGGCCGACCACGCCTGAGGCAGGTCGAAGCCCATCGAGATGGGGACGAAGGCGACCGTCTTGCCCTGTAGCGCTTTGGCGGTCAGAGCCCATTGCCCGTCGTCGAAATGATCGGCGTGTGCGACGCCCGCCGCAAAGCCTGCCATGCCGAACGCGGCGGCGCCGGCGATGAAGTATTTTCTCAGTTTCATCGAACTTCCTCCCAAGGTAGTTGACGCACGAATCCGGGCGGGGCCGCGTCAGATGTCCCCTTGCTGCGAAGTCTGTTCATCGCGCGGGTTGAGCAGCGAGTCCGTCACGATGGCGACCAGCAAGATCAGGCTCTTCACGATGTTCTGGAACGTGTAGGGGATGTCCATGATGGTCATGCCGTTCAGAAGCGTTCCGACCAGAAGCGTTCCGACCAAAACGTTGCGAACGCTCCCCTTGCCGCCGCTCAGCCCGACGCCGCCGATCACGACGACGAGAATCACGTCGTAGACCATGGTGGACGTCGCGACGCGCGTGTTCATGGAGTTGACGAGCGTTGCCGTGACGACGCCGGCAATGAACGCCACAAGCGACGACAGCACGTACTGCAGAACCATCATGTGGCGAGTGGGCACGCCGGTAATGCGCGCGGCCAACGGGTTGTCGCCCATGCCAAAAAGAAAACGACCTGGACGCGTGAAGCGCAGGAACGCAAATGCGATGAGTGCCACGGCGATCAGCCACAGCACGGGGGTCGGAATGTGGAGGAACGATGCTCCGCCGATCGCCTTGAACCAGCCTTCCGTCTTCGGCACGAAGATTACGTCGCTGTCCACCAGCAGCGACTGGCCGAACCCATAGACCGCAGTGCCCATCGCCAGGGTGGCGAAGATGGCTGGAATTTCGACGTAGGCGATCAGCACGCCGTTCAGAATGCCAATGGCGGCGCTGAGGCCAAAGCCGAGCAGGATCGCCACCGGCAACGGCGTGCCGTGATTGGCAAGATAAAGCAGCCAAGCCACCGAGACGACCATGTTGGCGATCATCGACAGGTCGATGCCGCGGCCGATGATCGTCAGCGCCATACCAATACCGAGCACGCCGAGTATCGACACGTTCTGGACCAGTGAAATGATGTTTCCCGGCGTGAGAAAGCCGTGCAGCAGGACGCTGAAGCCGACAAACATCGCGAACGCGATGGCGAAGACAATTCGCTCCTGGTTGAACTGCACGTGGACGAGCAGATGCGGCGCTTGCGCTGCGCTTAGCCGCCGGGTCATGAACGCCCCAGCTCTGGCATCTCAGCGATCGTCACGCGATTGAGCAGGACTCGCCATCCGTCCCTCGTCTCCCCGGCACGACCGGTATTCCAGCCTGCGCTGCGACAGCCAAAACCGACCTCCGGGCGCTTGTCCCGATTGCAGAAATGGGACCCGAATGCCGAAGCCTTCGTTGTGCTGGTCGACAAAAGCCTTTGAGGCGTTACGCCACTGGAGATTTTCGATATCGGACTTGGAGCAGTGCGTATACGTTCAAAAAACACACAAATTCAGGGAAAATATGTTCTTTCGCCACAGCGCAGCATGTCGCTTTCGCCGATCATTCGTCTGGCGCTGGAGCATCGGCAGCCCGGCATGGCGGCGTGCAAGATAGTTGCTTCGAGCGGCTGGATTCCCGCGCGGTCCGCAACAGCGTTTTGCCGATAGCATCGAGGCGCAATGAGCACGTTCGGACCGCGGCGTTACGCCGGAAGGTCTCAGTAGACGGCCGCGAACATGACCGCTTCGGAAGTCGCTTCGTCAGGCGATAGCTCTTCGACGATGCGACCCTGCCGTGACACAAGAATCCGATCGGACAGGCTGAGAATTTCGGGCAGATACGATGATATGACGATCACCGCGAGCCCCTCGTCCGCCAAGGAACCGATCTGCTGGTGGATCTCGGCTATGGCGCCGACGTCGACTCCCCGGGTCGGTTCGTCAAAAATGACAAGCTTCGGCTTCTGAACCAGTGCCTTCGCGATCACCACCTTCTGCTGGTTGCCGCCGGAGAGCTCGATCACGCGCGCGTCGCTGTCGAGTGTCCTGATGTTGAGCTTTCTGGTCCAACTGGCGGCGAGGTCGCGCATTTCAGCGAGATTCACAACGACGCCGGGCGATTCGCTGCTCGAGATTTTTCCCACGTACATGTTCTCGGCCACCGACATCGTTTCGAAGAAGCCCTCGGCTTTGCGATCCTCGGTGACATAGACGACGCCGTCGCGGACGGCCTGACGTGGCGTTCGATAGCGAACCGAGGTTCCGTTCAATCGCACCTCGCCGCCATAGAAGAGATCGCGCTTGTTGACCCCTGCGAGGATTCTCGCGGTTTCAGTACGACCGGAGCCCACGAGTCCGAAGATGCCCGTTATCTGGCCGGCGAAGATCGAGAAGGAGTTGTTGCGGACAAAATTCTGCATCGACAGATTCTGGACGCTGAGGACCTTTTCGCGCGGGCGCCGCACAGCGCGACCGTGGGTGTAAAGCTCACCAGTCAGCGAGCGGCCGACCATATGGCGGATGATCGTTTCGCGGGTGAAGGTTCCCGCCTTATCGGTTATGACGTGGCCGCCATCGCGCAGGATCGTGATGCGATCGGCGA
>CAYOUO010000002.1:0-12604 GCA_964407155.1 uncultured Hyphomicrobiales bacterium
GCGCCAGTGTCCGGCGCGCTGGTGTCCGGTGCTGGCGCTTCAGCCTTGGGCTTCTCGTTCGCTGCTTTGACCGCATCGTCGATCGTCGCCACTGACCACACGATGAGGTCCGTCGCCGCTTTGCCGAAAGCCTGGTCAAGCGCCGCGGCAGCTCCTGCCGCGGCGTCGATCGATGTTGCCGGCACCTCGGCATCGAACACCTTGGCGCCCACCACCTTGCCGTCGCCGTCCAGGATCTTGGCGGCAAGCGAAACTTCCGCCTTGGCCGGCCCGGGCACAGTCGCAATGCGGAACTGCCGCACGTTGAGCACGAGCTGGTAGTCCGCGTGCAGGCCGCCGGCATCGGTGCCGACCTTGTCGTAGCCGGCATTGCCAAAACCTTCGATCACGCGGTTCTGGATCACGATCGGCAGGTTGTCGACCCACCGCGCGTCCGGAAACGCCGGCGCTTCGCCGTTCGCGCCCGCCATGACGATGCGTTGCGTGTCCAGCGTGAGCACGGCGGTCGGATTCGGCACCACCAGTTGCGCATCGGGAATCGCGGCAATCTGCGGGAAGCTCTTCGGAGATGTCAGGTCGAAGCTGTTGGGCGGCGCTTCGGTCTTGCCGCCGGTCAATCGCTCGAGCCCTTGCAGGATGCCATCGACCCGGTTCGAGTTGCGCGCCAGGGCGCCGGCGAAGTTGTCGATGTTGCCGATCGCGTCGTGCAACGAAGCCGAGTTTTCCGCCAGTATCTGGTCCAGCCGGCTCAGCACGTCACGCGCCTGTTGCGTGACGTCTTTCATCGACGCCGGATCGGCCACGAGCAGCGGCGGCTGCCCGCCCGTTGCCGGAACGGGCGCCGCGTCGGGCGCGCCGCCCACCAGCGCCACCTGCGCCGTGCCGGTCAGCCCGCTGAACACCAGCCCGACATGCGTGTCGGCGCGCACCGGCACGTCGCGGACGATGGAGATCGTCGCCAGCACCTCGTTCGGCTGGTCCGCGATCAGCCCGAGGTCGGTCACCTCTCCGACCGGGACGCCGTTGAACAGCACGGTCGAGCCTCGCGACAGCCCCGAGATCGGCCCGTCGAAGCGGACCTGATATGCGGTTCGCTCGGCGATGCCCCCGGTGTTGGCCAGCCAGTAGACGAAGCCGACGCAGGCGGCGGCAATCGCCAGGACGAACAGTCCGATCAGAACGTATCGTGCGCGAATTTCCATTGCTCAAGCCTGTCTGTTGTTTTCTGCCGGCTCAATCACGCGTGCGCGCTCGCCACTGAAATAGGTCTTCACCCACGGATTCTCTGACTTGAGCATTGCCGCGAGAGGCCCTTCGGTCACGATGCGCCCGTCGGCCAGGGCCGCCACGCGGTCGCAGGCCGTCTTCAGGCTGTCAAGGTCGTGGGTGACCATGAACACGGTGATGCCAAGGGTCCGCTGCAGCGTGCGGATCAGCACGTCGAATTCGCCCGCCGCGATGGGATCGAGCCCGGACGTCGGCTCGTCGAGGAACACGATCTCCGGGTCGAGCGCCAGCGCCCGCGCGAGCCCGACGCGTTTGGTCATGCCGCCGGAAAGCTCGGCCGGATATTTGTTGGCGTCCTTGGCGCTGAGCCCCACCATCTCCAGCTTCGCCATGGCGAGGTCGCTCATCAGCGACTCCGAAAGATTGAGGAACTGCCGCATCGGAAACTGGATGTTCTCACGCGCCGTCAGCGAGGAGAACAGCGCCCCCTGCTGGAACAGGACGCCCCACCGCCGCTCGACACTCCGCCAGGCCTCTTCGCTGGCCGCGTCCTGGTCCACGTTGAAGACGCGGATTGCGCCGGCGCGTTTGCGGATGAGCCCGATGATCGTCCTCAGCAGGACCGATTTGCCGCGCCCCGAGCCTCCGACGACCCCGAGAATCTCGCCGACGCGTACGTCGAGCGACAGGTGATCGAGCACCGGCGGCGCGGAATCGAACCCCACGGTGAGGTCCCGTACCTCGATGATCGGCAGTGTCCGCGCCTCGGCCATCGCTACATCCCGATCGAGGCGAAGAAGATCGCGAATATGCCGTCGAGCACGATCACCAGGAAGATGGACTTCACGACCGATGCCGTAGTCTGCAGCCCGAGGGATTCCGCGCTTCCCTTCACTCGCAGCCCTTCGGTGCACGCAACGATGCCGATGACGAGCGCCATCACCGGTGCCTTGATCATTCCAATCCTGAAGTCGTTCAGCGACACCGCATCGCGCAGCCGCGCCATGTACATCGCCGGGCTCATGCCGCCATAGAGCGCGGCGACAAGTTCGCCGCCAAACAGCGCCGCCATCGAGCCGATGAAGGTGAGGAGCGGCAGCGCGATGACCAGCGCCAGAATCCGCGGCAGCACCAGCACCTCGATCGGGTCGACGCCCATGGTCCTCAGCGCGTCGATTTCCTCGCGCATCTTCATCGAGCCGAGCTCGGCCGTGTAGGAGCTTCCCGATCGCCCCGCGACCATGATCGCCACGATGAGCACGCCGATTTCGCGCGTCACCAGAATGCCGACCAGATTGACGACGTAGTCCTCGGCGCCGAACTTGCGGAAATTGAAGATGCCCTGCTGCGCGATGATGGCGCCGATCAGGAAGGTGATGAGCAGGATGATGCCGATGGCCTGCCAGCCCACGCGATCGAGGTGGTGGACGATGGAGGTTGGCCGGAAGCGCCGCGGCTGGAAGATCGAGCGGACGAACGCCAGCCCGACGGCGCCGAGCATGTCGACCAGCCCGAGAAAATCGCTGCCGAGGTTGACCGTGCCGCGGCCGATGCCGTTCAGCCAGCCGATAACACCGCCGCGGCCAAGCGGTGCCGGCGGCGCGTCGCGGTTGACGGCATGGATGCGATCGAACATGCCGGCAAAGCGGTCCGGCACCTGGCTGAGCTGCGCCGCCGCGCCGGCTTCCTGGAAACGCCGCACCGTCCTTTCGATCAGCCACGCGCCGAATGTGTCGATACGGTCGATGCCGGCCACGTCCACGATGGCGTTCCGCATTCCCGGAACGTCGGTCCCCGCGGCGGCAACCAGTTGCTCCAGGCGGTCCGCATGGTCGGTCGTCCACGCCCCGCCGGCGACCAGCCGGAGGCGCTCACCTTTCTCCGCAATGTCGAATGTTGGTTCGTCGTTCAAAACCGTCACTCGCTTGTTCCGGCGATCGACCGCTACATCTCACGAATCGAAACGACGATAAACAGGCCTGAAGCAATCGCAAAATTCGGCTCGCAATAATCACATGCGGGATAATGTTGAGAGACAGGAATTCGCTGTCTGCCCGCCATGTTGCGCTGCACCACAGGCTGCCGCACAACGATAGAAATATGGAGTGTCCATGAAGATCGACACGGATGATTTTCGCGTTCCGGAGGGGAAAACCATCGATCTTGCGAAATGGCCGACTGAGGTGAAGCCGTATTACAAGTCGAAGCATCACTACAAGGAGCTTCTGTCCGAACATATTGCGGAACTGAGCAAGCTCCAGGAAGTGCACTACGCCGCCAACCGGTACACCGTCCTGCTTGTTCTTCAGGCGATGGATACGGCCGGCAAGGATGGCGTCATCCGGCATGTGATGTCTGGCGTTAACCCGCAGGGCTGCCAGGTCTTCAGTTTCAAGCATCCGAGTGGCGAGGAACTGCAGCACGATTTTCTTTGGCGAGCCGCCCGCGTGCTGCCCGAGCGTGGAAAGATCGGCATTTTCAACCGGTCGTACTACGAAGAGGTTCTCATTCTGCGCGTGCATCCCGAACTGTTGCAGGGCGAGGGCGTCGATCTGCCGTCAGACGGCCTGGTCTGGCCCGAGCGCTACAAGTCGATCGTCAATTTCGAGCAGCATCTTCACCGCAACGGCACGCGGGTCGTGAAGTTCTTCCTGCATCTCTCCCGCGAAGAGCAGCGCAAGCGCCTGCTCGCCCGCCTCGACGATCCGGACAAGACGTGGAAATTCAACGTTGACGATATCAAGGAGCGCGACTACTGGGACCAGTACATGACGGCCTACGCCGCTTGCCTCGGCGCCACGAGCACGCGGTCCTCACCTTGGTACGCCATCCCCGCCGATGACAAGGAGAACGCCCGCTTGATCGTCATGCGGGTGATTCTGGAAACCTTCCGGGCCCTGCAGCAGAGCTACCCCAAAATCTCGCCGGAGCAGGCAAAGGACCTTCGCCGAATTCGCGCCAGACTCGCAAAATAAAGCGATCCTGTGACTGCGATCACAATCCGGCGTGGCGTTGGAGAACCGGAACTCCGCGGTTTCGCATGTCCTCGCGATTGTTGCCGAAAGGCCTCAGTCTCGCCCAGTTGCACCCTGAAAGTAGTATTTGCGTGATGATGTCACTACATTGCGCCGACAGACGTTAGCCAAATTCCTGGGTGGACTTCCGACGATGAATTCCGGATCACCGAACCTGAACTTTCGCGTTCGCCGCGTCCTCCCTGGCCTGAGGATGGCAATGGCCGCAGCCCTTCTCCTGGGTGCTGGTGGCACAGCGCTGGCCGGCCCGTTTGACGGTCTCGCCGGCAGGTGGTCTGGCGCCGGCATCGTCACCTATTCCGATGGCACCAAGGAACGGCTCCAATGCAACGTCAAATACGAGCAGGCCGAGCCCGACAGCGTCACGCAGGCGCTGAGCTGCACCAGTGACAGCTATAACTTCAAGATCAACGCCTACTACAAGAGCGGTGGTAGCGGCCTGGTCGGGCACTGGAGCGAGCTGGTCAATCAGGTGAGCGGCTCCTTGAGCGGCACCGTTTCGGACGGCCACATCGCCGGCAACCTGCGCGGTCCCGGCTTTCAGGCGCGGGTGACCGTCGATACGAAGGGCAACCAGCAGACCGTCACCATCGTGACCGTCGATCAGAAAATCAGTCAGGTCGCCATTCAGGTCCGGCGGGGCTAGAACCCCGCCTCACATCGATTGATAGTTGGGGCCGCTGCCGCCCTCCGGCGGCGTCCAGTCGATGTTCTGGTTGGGATCCTTGATGTCGCACGTCTTGCAGTGCACGCAGTTCGCGGCGTTGATGACGTATTTCAGCCCGCCCGCATCCTCGGTCCACTCGTAGACTCCGGCCGGGCAGTAGAGCGCGGAGGGGCCGTCGTAGACGTCATGCTCCGACGTTTTCTGCAGCTGCATGTCGCGCACCTTGAGGTGGATCGGCTGGTCTTCGTCGTGCGCCGTGCTCGCTAGGTAGACGGACGACAGCCGGTCGAATGAAACGCCCCCGTTCGGCCTGCCGTATGTGACCGCCGCTGCATTCGCGCCTGGCCGCGTGGCGGCATGATCCGCCTTGCCATGCCTTAAGGTGCCGAACAGCGACAGGCCGAACGAGTTTGCCCACATGTCGAGCCCGGCGAGCCCGATACCGCCCAGCGTGCCGAAGCGCGACCACAGCGGCTTGGCGTTGCGAACCGGCTTGAGATCGCGCCCGATGGCGGACGTGCGCCAGTTCGCGTCGTATTCCGCGATCTCGTCGTGCGCTCTTCCGGCGGCAAGCGCCTCCGTCACCGCCTCCGCCGCCTGCATCCCGGACAGGATCGCGTTGTGGCTCCCCTTGATGCGCGGCACGTTGACGAAGCCGGCGGCGCTACCCACCAGCGCCCCTCCGGGAAACGTCAGCTTCGGCACTGATTGAAAGCCGCCTTCGGTTATTGCCCGCGCGCCGTAAGCCAGCCGCTCGCCGTCGGCAAGCGTCGGCGCGATCGCGGGCTGGGTCTTGAAGCGCTGGAATTCCTGGAACGGCGAGAGGTGCGGGTTCGCATAGTTGAGGTGCACGACGAACCCGACGGAAGCCAGCCCGCCGTCGAGGTGGTAAAGGAACGAGCCGCCGCCGGTGCGGTTGTCGAGCGGCCAGCCGAATGTGTGCTGCACCAGGCCGGGGCGGTGCTGGCCCGGCGCGATCCGCCACAGCTCCTTGATGCCGAGGCCGTATTTCTGCGGCTCGCGCCCCTCGTCAAGGCCGAAGCGGCGGATGAGCTGCTTGGCCAGCGAGCCGCGCGCCCCCTCGGCAATCAGCGTGTAGCTCGCGCGCAGGTCCACGCCGCGTTGATAGGTCGATTTGTGCGTTCCGTCGCGCGCTACCCCCATGTCGCCCGTGGCGATGCCGATCACGGCGCCGTCGGGCCCGTGCAGCGTCTCCGCCGCGGCAAATCCCGGAAAAATCTCGACGCCCAGCTGCTCCGCCTTCGTCGCCATCCAGCGGGCGACGTCGCCAAGGGATGCGATGAAATTGCCATGGTTGCTCATGAGCGGTGGCATGATGAAGTTGGGGATGCGCAGCGCGCCGGCCTCGCCCAGCCAGTAGAAGCGATCGGCCGTGACCCGCGTCTTCACCGGCGTTTCCTCGTGGCGCCATCCCGGCAGAAGGGCATCGAGCCCGATCGGGTCGATCACGGCGCCGGAAAGGATGTGGGCGCCGATTTCCGCGCCTTTTTCGACGACGGCCACCGTCGTCTGCGGCGCGATCTGCTTGATTCGAATGGCGGCGGCAAGGCCGGCCGGCCCGCCGCCGGCCACCACCACATCGAATTCCATGACTTCCCGGTCGCTCATCGTGCCTTAACCAACGTCTGCCTGCGGACCCTTGCCGGGGCACCATAGCCGAAGGGGTGCAGAAAAAACGAGGCCTGCCGATGACCTCCTGTTTACCGTTGGCATGGCAGGGTCGCTCGACCGCTCCTGCGGACAAGGCACACCGAGAACAGGCATTCTTGCATGGACACGCCGGTCCCCGACGTCAGCCCCACCGATCTCGGCCGCATCGTCGGCATCACCGGCGCCGGTGCGGTGGCGCGCCTTTTCAAGCTCGCGGGCGATGAGGACGACAATCGCGTCACCATCGGGCGGCTGGTCGGCATCAACGCCGAAACGTCCCTCATCGTCGGCGTCGTTGTCCGCATGAACGTGTCACCCCCGGCTGCCGACGATCATCGTTCGGGTAGCCTCGTCGCCGACATCGACTTCATGGGCGAAATCCGGAACTACGGTACGCCGAAGGCCTCGTTCCAGCGCGGCGTGTCCACCTATCCCACGATCGGCAACCACATTGCCCGGCTGGCCAAGGACGACATCGCCACCATCCATCACATCGACGGTGGCGAGACCATCGAGGTCGGGCGGCTGCGCCTCGACCCGACCATCCCCGCCTACATCAATTTCGAGGAGTTGCTGCGCAAGCACTTCGCGGTCGTCGGCACCACCGGCGTCGGCAAGTCGACCTCGGTCGCGCTCATCCTGCAGGAAATCCTCGCCAAGAAGGCGAACCTCCGCATCTTCCTCATCGATCCGCATAACGAATACGGCGAGTGCTTCGGGGACATGGCGCATGTCGTCAGCCCGAAGAACCTGATGCTGCCGTTCTGGCTGTTCAATTTCGAGGAAATCATCGACGTCTTCTTCCGCGGCCGCCCGGGCGTGGAGGAAGAGATGGAAATCCTCCAGGAGCTCATTCCGCTGGCCAAGGCGCAGTTCGCGGCCGGCTCACGCGGCGATCGCGTCGTCCTGCGCCGCCAGGGGACCGGCTACACCGCCGATACCCCGGTGCCCTATCGCGTGTCGGATCTCGTGAAGCTCATCGATGATCGCATGGGCAAGCTCGAGAACCGCTCGATCTGGACGAAGTATCATCGTCTCATCGCGCGCATCGAAACGCTGGGTCACGATTCGCGCTACAATTTCATGTTCAACAATCTCTTCATCGAGGACCTGATGGTGCAGGTCCTCGGCGATATTTTCCGCCTGCCGCTCAACGGCAAGCCGATCACGGTCATGCAGCTCGCCGGCTTCCCCGCCGAGGTGATCGACTCCGTTGTCTCGGTCATGTGCCGGATGGCATTCGAGTTCGGCGTGTGGAGCGATGGCGCCGCGCCGCTGCTCGTCGCCTGCGAGGAAGCACACCGTTATGCCCCGGCCGATCGCAAGCAGGGCTTCGGACCCACCGTGAAGGCGGTCTCCCGCATCGCCAAGGAAGGACGCAAGTACGGCGTGTTTCTTGGCTGCATCACCCAGCGGCCCGCCGACCTCGACGCCACCATCCTGTCGCAGTGTTCCACGGTATTCGCGATGCGGCTCGCCAACGACCGCGACCAGGCAATCATCCGCTCCGCCGTCCCCGATGCCGGTTCGAGCCTCATCGCGTTCCTGCCGTCACTGGGCAATCGCGAAGGCATCGCTTTCGGTGAAGGTGTCCCGCTGCCGACCCGCTTCCGTTTCACGGATATGGCCGCGGACCGCCTGCCGCATTCCACCTCGGGCCTCAAGGTCCGTCTGGATGCCGATGGCAACATCGAGCCCGATTTTATCCGCGCCGTCGTCGACCGTTGGCGGGAAGCCACCACCACCAACCAGCGTCCGCGCACCAGCCTCATGGGCGTGGACGGCGACATGGCGTCCGCGCCCGATTTCGACGACGGCCTCGGCGCTCCGTTGATCCCGCGCAAGTCCGGCTGAAATCTTCTTCGCGCAGCACTAGCCGCCGCCACGCCATCGGCTAGGATGCCGTCCGCTTCGGGACGGGGAAGACGTGAATGGCTGTCAGCAGAATTGGCATCGTTGGCTTTGGCAAGATTGCGCACGATCAGCATGTGCCGTCGATTGCCGGTAATCCTGCATTCGAATTGGCGGCGATCGCCAGTCAGCGCGGCCTGACGCTGGACGGCGTGCCCGGATTTCGTTCCGCCGAAGAGATGGTTGCGGCCGTTCCCGCTCTCGATGCCGTGGCGATCTGCACGCCGCCACAGGCCCGCTACACCGTGGCGCGCGCCATGCTGGCCGCGGGCAAGCATGTCATGCTCGAAAAGCCACCCGCCGCGACGCTGAGCGAACTGCACGAACTGGCGCGCTTCGCCGATCAGCAAAAGCGCGTGCTCTTCACGACCTGGCATTCGCAGTACAATGCCGGCATCCGCGAGGCGCGCGCCGCTCTTGCCGGCAAGGTGGTCACCCATCTCGCCGTCAACTGGAAGGAGGACGTGCGCCGCTGGCATCCGGGCCAGCAGTGGATCTGGGCGGCCGGCGGCTTTGGTGTGTTCGATCCTGGCATCAACGCCCTGTCCATCGTCACTCGCATCATGCCCGAGCCGGTCTTCATCGATCGCGCCGAGCTCACCTTCCCGTCGAACTGCGATGCGCCCATCGCGGCGTCCATCGTTTTCCAGAACGGCCACGAGGATGCCAAGCTCACCGCCGAGTTCGACTGGCGCCAGACCGGCCCCCAGACCTGGGAAATCGCCGTGGAAACCGCCGACGGGCTGAAGCTGAAGCTCGAAGACGGCGGCGCCCGCCTGATGATCGGTGGCAGGTTGAAGGTCGAGGAGAAGCCCACCGAGTACGAGCAGATCTACGCCCGCTTCGCGGAGCTGCTCGCCGCCGGCCAGTCGGAGGTGGACACCGCACCGCTCCGGCTTGTCGCGGATGCCTTTCTTGTCGGCCGTCGCGTCGCGGTCGAGCCGTTCATTGAATAGTCGCCGATGAAAAGTGTCCTCTGCTACGGCGACTCCAATACGTGGGGCACGGCCACCGTGTCGCGTCCGGATGGCCGCTACGCCCCGGACGAGCGCTGGCCCGGCGTGCTGCGGTCGGAACTCGGCGAAGGCTGGCTGGTGATCGAGGAGGGGCTTCCCGGCCGCACCACCGTCAACGACGACCCGGTCGAGGGGGAAGAAAGGAACGGTCGCCGATATCTGCTCCCGTGCCTGCACAGCCACAAGCCGCTGGATGTCGTCCTCATCATGCTCGGCACCAACGATCTCAAGGCGCGCTTCAACAAATCCGCATGGGAGATTGCTGCCGGCGCCGGGCGGCTGATCGATATCGTCAGGACGGCAGCGAACATTGGCCGCGGCAGCCGCGTGCCGCAGACCGTTCTCGTCTGTCCGCCGCCCACCCGCGACAGTTTGCCCGGTTATGCCGAGATGTTCGCCGGCGCACCATCGAAGTCGCGCGAGATGGCCGTGCACTATCGGCGTGTCGCCAGGGCGATGGGCGCCGAGTTCTTCGATGCCGGCGCTGTCATCCAGTCCAGCGCGGTTGATGGCTTCCACCTCGATCCGGAAGCTCACGGTGTCCTTGGTGCCGCGCTCGCGTCGCTGCTGCGCGAACTGTCGGAGGCGCCACGATGACGACCATTGCCGTTGTGGGGGGCGGGCTGGTCGGATCGGCAGCCGCGGTCTGGATGCTGGCGGACGATCTCGACGTGACCGTGTTCGAGCGCGATCCTGATGCTCGCCCCGCCTCGACCGGCAACGCCGGCATTCTCAACCTGCCGGAGATTTCTCCGCTCGCGCGTACCGGCATCCTCGCGAAAGTGCCGGGCTGGCTTGTCGACCCGCTCGGTCCGCTGACCATCCGCGCTCGCGATATTCCCGCGCTGACGCCGTTCCTCTCGCGCTTCGTATACAACGCGCGGCCCGGCCAGGTCGCCCGCGCCACTGCAGCCCTTGGCTTCATCATGAAGACGGCGCTCATCGATCATCAGGAACTGGCCCGCCGGGCCGGCCTGCCGATCTACATGCGCCGCAATGGTTCGCTTTATCTCTATGACACGGACGCGGCTTTCCGTTCGGCGATGTCTGAATGGAAGGAGCGGGCGCGCTACGGCGTGGATTTTCGGGAAGTCTCCGTCTCCGAAGCGCGCGAAATGGAGCCAGCATTGAAAGGCGGCTTCGAACGTGCGCTGCTCACGCCCGACCAGTGGTCGGTGACGAGTCCGCTGGAGATTCTGCTGGGCCTCCGCAGCGTCGTGGCGCGGCGTGGCAAGCTGGTGAGCGCCACGGTGACGGAGGTGCGCCCCGATGGCGACAAGGTTGCGGTGATCTTCGCCGACGGCGCCAGCCAGCGCTTCGATCGCGTCGTTATCGCCGGTGGTGTATGGTCGCGCGATCTGGTCCGCCGGCTCGGCCTGAAGGTCCTGCTGGAGGCCGAGCGCGGCTACAACACGACCTTTGCCGATCCGGGGTTCTCGATCGAGATGTCGCTGTTCTTCTCCGCCCATGGTTTCGTAGCCTCGCCGCTCAACGAAGGTCTGCGGATCGGCGGCGCCGTCGAACTCGCCGCCGTCGATGCGCCGCCCAATTTCGAGCGCGCCAGGGCCATGCGTGCCAAGGCCCGCCGCTACCTTCCCGATCTACCCGAAACTGGCGGGCGCGAATGGATGGGCTCCCGTCCCGCCACGCCCGACTCGCTTGCCGTCATCGGCCCCTATCCGAAGGACACGCGCATCGTGTTCGCGTTCGGCCACGGCCATCTCGGCCTGACGCTTTCCGCCGCTACGGCGCGTCACGTCTCGGCGCTGGTTGCCGGGCGGCGCGAACGCGGGCTCGAGCCATTCGGCATCGAGCGCTTCCAATGAGCCGCCACACCTTCTTCTGCATTGACGCGCACACTGCGGGAAATCCTGTTCGTGTCGTCGCCGGCGGCGCTCCGCCGCTGAAGGGCGACACCATGAGCGACCGCCGCCTGCACTTCATGCGCGACTATGACTGGATCCGCACTGGTCTGATGTTCGAGCCGCGCGGACACGACGTGATGTCCGGCTCCGTCGTTTACCCGCCGATCCGCGACGACGCCGACGCCGCCATCGTCTTCATCGAGACCAGCGGCTGCCTGCCGATGTGCGGCCATGGCACCATCGGCACCGTCACCGTCATGATCGAGGAAGGGCTGGTCACGCCGAAGGTCGAGGGCAAACTTCGCCTCGAGGTCCCGGCCGGCATCGTCGATGCCGAGTACACGCGCGACAACCACGGCAACGTCGTTCAGGTCCGCATCCGCAACGTGCCCGCGTTCCTCTATCAGACCGGCCTTTCGGTGGAGGTGCCCGATTTCGGCAGGCTCGTGTTCGATGTGGCGTACGGCGGAAATTTTTACGCCATCGTCGAGCCGCAGGAGTCCTACCGCGATCTCGATGATCTCTCCGCGTTCGATATCCAGAAGCTGTCGCCGGTCGTGCGCCGCCTGATCAACGAAAAATATTCGTTCGTTCATCCGGAGAATTCGAGCATCACGGGCCTCCGCCACATCCTGTGGGCGGGCAGGGCGCGTGACCCGTCGGCGCATGCCAGGAATGCCGTCTTCTACGGCGAGAAGGCCATCGACCGTTCGCCATGCGGCACCGGCACCTCGGCGCGCATCGCCCAGCTTGCCGCGCGCGGCCCGCTCAAGGTCGGCGACGATTTCGTCCACGAATCGATCAGCGGCAGCCTGTTCCACGGCCGCGTCGAGGCGGCGGCAAAGGTTGGCAGCTACGCTGCCGTCGTGCCGTCGATCGCCGGCCAGGCCTGGATCACCGGCCACAACACCAATTTACACGACGAACGCGATACCATCGTGAAGGGATTCAGCGTCCTTTTGGCCGACGTCTTAAACTTCAAATTTTATTCACATTTTTGGGCTGCATTGGAACAGTTTCACCACCGGTCGCATTTCCACCCGTGCGTCAGCCGGCGTTGGGTGGTGAAAACCGGCTGTAAATTGGGGAACCCACCGCTAATTTGAAGTTGCCAAGTCCTCGTTGGAGAAGGATTGCGTTATGATCGTGTTACGAAAAATTCTGGTGGCGCTGGGGCTGCTGACCGCAGCAACCTTAGGCGTTGCAGGTTCG
>CAYOUO010000003.1:0-4563 GCA_964407155.1 uncultured Hyphomicrobiales bacterium
ATCACGTCGGGCGCGGTCCGCTGCAGCTCCTCGGCCAGCCGCCGCATGCTCGCCACGTGCAGCACCCCTTTTGCGAGCCGCCCGGCCTGGCGCGGCCAGCGGTCCGCCCCGATGCCGGCCATTTCCCGGTAGAACAGCGGCCGCAGCCCCGGCAGTTCGCCCTTCCCGTCCGTCGCACCCCGCGCCTCACCGTAAAGCGCCACATCGTGCCCGGCGCCGCGCAGCGCCGCCGCGAGCTTTGCGTCATACGGAACGGTGAACAGCGAAGGGTCGATCAGCGCGACCCGCAGGGAACGGGAGCTCATGCCGCGCTGCCCGCCGCTCGCGCGCTTGCGCCGACGCGTCCCTCCCGCAGCCGGGCGGCCGCGGTCATCCGCGCCGCACGGTGCCAGACGGCGAGCGGCAGGATGAGCCCGGCGATCGGCGGGCTCAACAGATAGCCGCCCATCACCAGCCAATTGAGGAACAAGGCGGCGGTCAGCCATTTCACCGGGGCGTCGGCAAAAAAGCTGCAGGTGATAAACAATGCGAACGGCAAGGTGCCGACCAGCCCGTACTCGAAGAACAGCTTGCCCCAGGTGGGGTCGTGCACCTCGGTGTAGTAATTGTTGAAGAACGATTCGATCGCCCCCGGTCCCAGCCCGAACAAGGTGTTGCGCGCGCTGGTGAAAATAAAGTCGTTGAACAAATAGAGCGGCGACAGAAACCGCGCGAACCCGCTCGAATAGGTCGAACCGAACTCGCCGAACCGGTTCAAATACGGCGCGAGATATGGGCTGCCGGAAAAGATGATCAGCAGCACCCCCAGCCCCGCCGCCAGCAGCAGCAGCGACGGGTTGCCGCGGCGCAACAGCAGCAGCGGGATGAACACCAGGCAGAGGATCGCGCCGGTCCCGGAAAATGAAACGAACAGCGCCAAACCAATGATGAAAAGCCGGTAAGAGGGCCGGAAAAACAGGGTTTCGGTGATCGCCGCCAAGGCCATCAACTGCCCAAAGATCGACGGCTCGGGCAGGAAGAACCCGTTGCTTTTGTAAAACCCCGGCAGGAAGTCGGTCGGATCGACATAGTTGTATTCGAGCGCCAGAAACGAATCGGGGATCACGCCGCGAAAGGTAAACAGCGTCGGCCCGCGCACGGCGATCTGCGCCAGGAACTGGGCGATGCCGGCGACGGCGACGATCAGGCACATGCGCCGGAACACGCCGATCACCCAGGCGTAGGTCGCCTCGTCGCCGTCGACCACAAAGACATAGCCGAGATAGAGGACCGCGAGCAGCAGGAACGACATCGCCGAGACCCGGCCGGCGCCGCCGAGCAGGATCGCGGTCATCATCGCGGCGATGCTGACCGCGAACAGGATCAGCCGCGGCAGATGGACGCGCAGCCGGCCGATCGCAGCGAATCCGGCGATGCTCGCGACGATGACGAGCAAGGGCAGCGACAGTTCCCGGCCGTGAAAGGTAAAGGCGAACCGCGGCAGAAAGACGCCCGCAACCAGCGGCAGCGTCAGCAGAAAACGCAAACGCATCGGCCCGTCGTCGCGCCGGCCGGGCGGGGCGGCGCGTCGGGCGGAACGTTCCGGCGTGGCCTTGGCGGACACGGACAGAGGGCGGGTACTCCGGTGTGGCGGGATCGATGCCGCGGCGGCGGTGTTCAGGCGTCGAACGCCGAGTCGGCGGGCGAGTTCCGCATGCCCGGTCGGCCGGCGGCCCGATCCCCGCTTTCCGTTTCATCCAGCAGCATTCCGGGAAGACCCTGCCGATGATCACCATGGTGGTTCCGACCCGCGACCGCGCACACACGCTGCGCCGCGTCGCCGAGAGCTATTTCCGCCAGGAAGGGGTCTCGGAAATCGTCTTCGTGATCGATGCCGGCAGCGACGACAGCGAGGCCGTCATCGCCGAGCTGGGCCGGCACCACCCGACGGTGCGCTGCAAAATTCTGCGCAATCCCGCCCGCGTCGGCGCGTCGCAGTCGCGCAATCTCGGCGTCGCCGCGGCGACCAACGACTTCATCCTGTTCTGCGACGACGACGAGTATCTCGAACCCGGCTATGCGCTGACCTGCCTCGGCAAGCTGCTCGCCGGCGCGGGCGCCGCGGTGTCGGGCCGCCGGGTCTACATGCTGGACGGCGAAACGCCGCAGCAGGCGGTCCATCGCTTCGGCCGCGGGCTGCGCAACACCAAGCCGTTCCGCAAGCTCCTGTGCGAGTACGTCAACGGTGCGGCGTTCGACGGCGATATCGAGTTGCCGTTCACCAACGCCGTCATCCTCACCGAGCGGGCCCTGCTGCAGCGTTTCCCGTTCGACCCGTATTACGCACGCGGCAACGGTTATCGCGAGGAAACCGACTACCAGATGAACCTGTTCGTCCACGGCTATCGGATCCTCGCGACCAGCGAGGTCCACAGCATCCACCTGCCGCCCTCGCAAATCCGCCGCGGCGGGCAGCGCGTGTCACGCTGGCGCCGGGTGTACTGGTCACTGCACTACACGCGCTACTTCTACCGCAAATACTACAAGTCCTACGCCGCGCGCGTCGGGTTGCGGGCGCCGCGCTGGCTGGCGATGGCGGCGTTCGCCGGGTTCGCCGTCTACCGCGAGTATCTGCGGCCGGTGCCCCACCGCATGGCGCTGCGCCTGATCCGCCGGCGCCGCGCCGGTGCCGCGCCGGCGGCCGTCCGGGCGGCTTGACCATGACCGGGTTTGACGCACGCCCAGACCGGGCGGCCAACGATGCGGATGTGATCATCCTGTCATGGAACCGCGCCGACGATGTGATCGCGGCCATCGCCAGCGCCCTGGAGCAGGAAGGGGTGAGCCGCCGGGTTCTGGTCGTCGATCAGGGAAGCGCGCCCGATGACGCGGCGCGCGTCGAGAAATTCGTCCGCGACCACCCGGATGTCAGCCTGCGGCTGCTGGAGAAGAATGTCGGGGTCGCCGGCGGGCGGAATATCGCCACCGCAATGGGCCACGGCCGCTATGTGGTCGCCCTCGACAGCGACGCGGTCTTTGCCGACCGCACCGCATTGGCGGCGGCGGTCGCCCAGCTCGACGCCAATCCGGGGCTCGCCGCGATCGGCTTCCGCATCGTCAACTTCTTCACCGGCGAGAACGACGCCTTGTCGTGGGATTATCCCGGGCACCATCCGGACGAGCGGTTCCGGACCACGCGGTTTATCGGCGCCGGGCATGCGATCCGCCGGGCGGCGTTCGAGGCGGCGGGCGGCTACGACGCGCGGCTGTTCTTTTGCCAGGAAGAGCTCGACCTGTGCTACCGGATGCTCAATCTCGGATACCGGATCGAATATCGTCCTGACGTCAAAGTGCGCCACAAAGTCTCCCCCGATCATCGCGTCGCTTGGGATCGTGGCCGCTATTTCTTTACCGTCCGCAATGCGCTTTACACTTCGTACAAATTCGGCACGCCACTGCCGCGCCTAGGGCTAGGGGCCGCGGCTTTTTTGGCGAGGGGCGCGATGAACGGCGTCGGCGTCTCGGCCATGCGCGGGCTGAGCGCCGCGATCGGGATGTGCGCCGCCTATGCGCGATCGACGGAAGATAAAGCGCTCTATCAGCTCCTTCCGGAGACACGACAATATATCGAAGCTTGCGAGCCGTGGCGCCGCGAGCCGGCCACGACCAAAATCCGGCGACAATTCAAGCGATTGCCCGGAAAAGCGTGAGCCGACGAATGTAAATCTGACGCCAAGATCCACGTGCTGAGACCACGATTGGAACCATACGCCGATCGGCTTGTTTTCCGACGGGAGGGGACGACCTCGCATGAAAACAAAAGGGGTCGTTTTGTATGGATCATAACGGGTTTGAGCGGTCGGACGGGGGCCGCGGACTGCCCCGCGCGTCCGGTCAAGCGCCGCCATATGAACTCTCGGAAGTGCCGCTTTCGGCCATTGTGTCGAGCGGACAGGAATCGAGCCTGCTGGGGCTGGCAAAGGGTCTTTGGCACCATCGGGTCATCATCACCACGATTGCCCTCCTGTTTATGATCCTGACCGGCGTCTACGTGGCGAGCCGAAAACCGGTCTACAGCGCCGAGGGCGCGCTGGTAGTCGGCGTGCGAAAAATCATGATCCCCGGTGTCGAGGCGTTATCGACACCGACCGGCGATATCGCAGTCATCCGCAGCGAGATGGGTGTGCTGCAGTCGCGGACGTTGTTGCGGGAAGTGGCGGCGACCCTCCAGCTCGACCAAGATCCGGAATTCAATCCGCTGCTCCGCCCCAAAGATCACAGTCTCTTGGCACGGTTGGACCCCCGACCGTTTCTGCATCGGCTCCTCGCACCTAATCCCTCGCGACCGGCCGATCGACAAGCTTATGTCGCGGCATCGGTGGAGGCGACGCTGCAAAAGAACCTGTCGCTCATCAACAATGAAAAAGACTACGTCATCAGAGTACGTTACGCGAGCGAGAACCCGGCTATCAGCGCCGCGGTCGTAAACACGCTGATGGACAAGTATCTCGCCCAATACTCGGAAATCAACGTGACCGCGGCAAAGGAGGCTAATACTTCGCTCAATTCTCGCGCCGAACAGCT
>CAYOUO010000004.1:0-10874 GCA_964407155.1 uncultured Hyphomicrobiales bacterium
GCTGAAGTTTACCTCGAGCCCGGCCAAGGGCCGGACCCGGGGACCACGGTGATGCCGATTCCTCCGAGCCTCAGGCGGCGTTCCGGCTGCTGTCGATCGCCCAGGCGCCCGGGCCTGCGGCGGCGATGTAGAGAAACACGAAGCAGAACAGGATCGCCGCCTCGCCGCCGTTCAACAGCGGGAAGAAGCTGTGCGGCGCGTGCGCGACGAAATACGCGATCGCCATCTCGCCGGAGAGGATGAAGGCGGCGAGCCGCGTGAAGAAGCCCACCACCAGCAGCACGCTGCCGACGAGTTCCAGAATGCCGATCCACCAGAAGGCGGAGAACACCGCTGCGGCCGGCATCTGCGAAGCCGGGAAGCCGAAGAGCTTGGCGGTGGCGTGCTCGAGGAAGAGCAGCGCCGTGATGATGCGCAGAATGGAAAGAATCTGCGGCCGCCAGGGGCCGAGATGTTTTGCAATCGTCGCCGTCATTGGAACAATTCCCATCTGGGTTTCACTTCACAACGCGCCTCATGCCAGAACGGCCGCATTACGCAACCGACTGGCCGGTCACACATTGGTGAGGCGCGGTTGAGGCGAGGCGTCTCCGGGACGCCAGACCGTCAGGCTCACACCGGCGTCACGGTCGAGCGTTTCCCGCTGCGCCGGCGCCATTCCATGCGCGGCGAGAATCGCGTCGGCGGACTTTCCAGCAAGCACCTCGGAGAAGACCGGGATTCCCTCCGGCAGGCGGACACGCTGCGCACGCGAGAGGTGAAAAGCGTCGAAGCCGAGCGCGAGGAAGAGGTCGAAGACGAGCCGTCCGCCGGGAACGGCGATCGTCCCGCCGCCGGGTGCCGCGGCAGCAAGTGCCTCGGCGAGGGAAGCGCCGGCGGGGTTCCACCACCAGGCATCGCTGCGGTGTTCGATCCTCGCAACAGAGGACGAGACGACGAGACGCGCCCGGTTCTGCCGGTTCGGGTTGGCGAGGTGGCTCAGCCGCCCGAGCACGATGAGAACGGCTTCGTCGAGGGCCGCCTGAAAGCGCGCCCAGTCGGCGGGGTTGTTGAGCGCGGCGGGCGTCAGGCCATCGGCGCCGGCGATGCGGTCGTCGGCGGAGACGATGGCGTGTCCTTCGATGCGATATCCCGGAGCGGCGGGGGGGCGGCTCACGTCCTCAGCATACCGCCCGTCGCCTTCTCCACCTCGGCGACGATCTTCGCGGCGACCGCGTCAATCTCCTGATCGGTCATGGTGTGATCGGTCGGCTGGAGAGTCACCTCGATGGCGACGGACTTGCGATCCGCGCCGAGGTTCTCGCTTTCGAAGACGTCGAACACCGTCACCTGCTCGATCAATTTGCGGTCGGCGCCTTCGGCGGCGCGCGCGATCTTGGCGGCCGTCACGGCGCGCTCGACGACGAAGGCAAAGTCGCGCTTCACCTGCTGGAAGTCGGAAAGCGCGAGCGGCGGCTTGGTGCGCGTGGCGCGCTGCTTCGGCTCCGGAATGGCTTCCAGAATGACCTCGAAGCCGGCGAGCGGGCCAGTGATGTCGAGGCGCTCGAGGATATGTGGATGGAACTCGCCAAAGGTGGCGATCACCGTCTTCGGCCCCTGGCGGATGACGCCCGAGCGGCCCGGGTGATACCAGGCGGGCGCATCGGCCGTGACCTGCACCCTGTCGCTCGCGAGGCTGAGCACGTCGAGCAGCGCCAGTGCATCGGCCTTGGCGTCGAACACCGACACGGGCGCGGCGGCGCCCGACCAGTGGCGGCCGGCGCCGGCGGTCGTCGCAGTGCCGCGGCGAATGCCCGTTGCGGCGGTGAACTGGTCCTGGGGCCGGTCGCCGCGATAGATCTGGCCTACCTCGAAGAGGGCCAGATCGGCGAAGCCGCGGCCGGCGTTGCGGCGGGCCGCAGCGATGAGGCCGGGCAGCAGGCTCGGCCGCATGTCGCTCATGTCGGCGGCAATCGGGTTGGCGAGCACCAGCGCGCGGTCGCCGCCGCCGAAGGCTTCGGCCGCGTCGTGGCCGATGAACGACCACGTCACCGCCTCGGTCATGCCGCGCGCGGCGAGCGCGCGCTTGGCGCGCCGCGTCCGCATCTGGATGGTGGTGAGCACGCGCCTGGTCGCGCCGGGCAGCCGCTCCAGCGGCCGCGCGGGAATCTTGTCGATGCCGACGATGCGCACGATTTCCTCGACGATGTCGGCCTTCTCGGTGACATCGGGACGCCAGCTCGGCGCCACGGTCGCGATGAGCGCGCCGCTCTTGCTCGTTTTCGACTGAAAGCCGAGCGCGTCGAGAATGCGCGTGATGTCGGCGGCCGGCGGCGCGATCCCGGCGAGGCGCTCGACCTCCTTGACCGGAAACTCGATCTTCACGTTGGGCTGCGGCACGGCGCCGGCGACCAGAATTTCGGTCGGCTTGCCGCTGCAGATCTCCAGAACCATGTGGGTAGCGAGTTCGAGCCCCGGGATCATGAAGGCGGGATCGACGCCGCGCTCGAAGCGGAAGCGCGCATCCGAGTTGATGCCGAGCTTGCGCCCGGTCTGGGCGACGTTGAGCGGTTCCCAGAGCGCCGACTCGATCAGCACGTCGGTGGTTCCGGCATCGCAGCCGGAGCGCTCGCCGCCCATGATGCCGGCGATCGATTCGACGCCGTTGGCGTCAGCGATGACGCAGATTTCCGGGTCGAGCTGGTAGGTGCGCCCATCGAGCGCGAGCACCTCCTCGCTGAACTTGCCGCGGCGGACGACCAGGCTGCCGGAGATTTTCTTCGCGTCGAAGACGTGGAGCGGGCGGCCGCGGTCGTAGGTGATGTAGTTGGTGATGTCGACCAGCGCGTTGATGGGGCGAAGGCCGATCGCGATCAGCCGTTTCTGCAGCCATTCCGGCGAAGCACCGTTGCTGACGCCGCGCACAAGCCGGAGGCCGAACGCCGGGCAGAGCGACTCGGTGCCGCCGAAGTCGAGCACGACCTTCACCGGACAGGCGCCGCTGCCCTTCACCGGCGCGACCGGCCGCGGGATGAGCTTGCCGATGCCGGCCGCCGCGAGGTCGCGCGCGATGCCGGCAACGCCGAGCGCGTCGGGGCGTTTCGGCGTCACGGAGACGTCGATGACCGGCTCGGCCAGCCCGGCGTAGGCGGCGTAACGCTCGCCGACCGGCGCGTCCGCGGGCAGTTCGATGATGCCGTCGTGATTGTCGGAGAGGCCGAGCTCGCGCTCGGACAGGAGCATGCCGTTCGATTCGACGCCGCGGATGACGCCCTTCTGCAGGTTGACGCCGGTGCCGGGGATGTAGGTGCCGGCCGGCGCGAACACGCCGAGCATGCCGGCGCGGGCATTCGGCGCGCCGCAGACCACCTGTTCGCGCGCGTTGCCGCCGAGATCGACGATGCAGACGCGCAGGCGGTCGGCGTTGGGGTGCTTCTCGGCGGACAGCACGCGCACGACGCGGAACGGCTCATATTCCTTGACGCGGTCCTCGACGCTCTCGACCTCCAGCCCGATCATGGTCAGCTTGTCGACGATCTCGTCGAGCGTGGCGTCGGTGGCGAGGTGATCCTTCAGCCAGGAGAGCGTGAACTTCACGACGACAGCCCTCCGAGCAGGGTGGGCAGGTCGAGCGGGCGGAAGCCGTAGTGGGTGAGCCAGCGCACGTCGGCGTTATAGAAGTCGCGGAGGTCGGGCATGCCGTATTTCAGCATCGCGATGCGGTCGATGCCCATGCCCCAGGCGAAGCCCTGGACCTTTTCCGGGTCGAGGCCACCCGAGCGGATGACGTTGGGATGCACCATGCCGCAGCCGAGAATCTCCAGCCAGTCGTCGCCCTCGCCGAAGCGGATCTCGTTGCCGACGCGGCGGCAGCGGATGTCGACTTCCATCGACGGCTCGGTGAACGGAAAAAAGCTTGGGCGGAAGCGCATCTTGACGGCGTCGACCTCGAAGAACGCCTTGCAGAACTCCTCGAGCACCCACTTCATGTGGCCGATGGTGCTGGTCTCATCGATGACCAGGCCCTCGACCTGGTGGAACATCGGCGTGTGGGTCTGATCGGAATCCATGCGGTAGGTGCGGCCGGGGATGACGACGCGGATCGGCGGCGGCTGTTGCTCCATCGTGCGGATCTGCACCGGCGAGGTGTGCGTGCGCAGAAGCAGGCGCTCGTCGCGGTCGCCCTTCGGATGGAAGAAGAACGTGTCGTGCATCTCGCGCGCCGGATGCCCGACGGGAAAGTTCAGCGCGGTGAAATTGTAGTAGTCGGTCTCGATGTCCGGACCCTCGGCGATCGAGAAGCCGAGGTCGGCGAAGATCGCCGTGATCTCGTCGATCACCTGGCTGAGCGGATGGATGCGGCCGGTCTCGAGCGGCGAGGGGCGCACCGGCAGCGTGACGTCGACGACATCGCTGGCGAGGCGGCGCGTCAGTTCCTCTTCCTTCAGCCCGGCGCGGCGGGTGGCGATGGCGGTGGCGACGCGGTCGCGCAGGCCGTTCAGCGCCGGACCCATGATCTGACGGGATTCCGGCGGCATGGTGCCGAGCGTCTTCAGGAGCTCGGAGACGACGCCCTTCTTGCCGAGCGCGGCAACGCGCTCCGCCTCCAGCGATGCGTCGTCGGCGACGGCGGCGACGCGGTCGAGGATGTCCTTTTCCAGCGCGACGAGGTGATGGGTCGGATCGGCGGTCATGTCACCGCCTCGCCATGGAACGATCCGCCGCTGCATGCGCTGGCGCCGTGGACCGCAACGATCCGCCTCGCCCGCGTGCTGCACTCACTTCCGCGTTCAACGCCTTGCACGTTTTCTTAACCCTCGCCACGTCCGACCCCGGCTCCGGCAATACACGCCAGAGCTTTATGAGCCGGTAACGCCGTCGAAGAGGGTTCAGGCGGCGCGTGCGCCTGTCGCCTTCTCGACCAGCGCCTTGAACGACGCCGGCTCGCTCATCGCGAGTTCGGCCAGAACCTTGCGGTCGATATCGACCCCGGCCTTGCCGAGGCCGTCGATAAAGCGGCCATAGGTCAGGCCGTGCTCGCGCGCGGCGGCGTTGATGCGCTGGATCCACAGGGCGCGGAACGAGCGCTTCTTGGTCTTGCGATCGCGGAAGGCGTATTGCGCCGCGCGATCGACGGCCGCCTTGGCGGTGCGGATGGTGTTCTTGCGGCGGCCGTAAAAGCCCTTGGCGCGCTTCAGAACCTTCTTGTGCTTGGCGTGCGAGGTGACGCCGCGTTTGACTCGCGACATGATGAATCTCCTTGAAACTTCGCTGCGGGATGGGTGGGGGCGTCAGGCGTTGGGCAGGAAGTATTTCCTGACGTTTTCGCCGTCGGTCTTGAACAGCACCCGTGTGCCGCGCAGATTGCGGATCTGCTTGGCCGTCCGCCGGATCATCATGTGACGCTTGCCGCGTTGGGCGTGCTTCACCTTGCCGGTCGCGGTCACCTTGAATCGCTTCTTGGCGCCGCTCTTGGTCTTCAGCTTGGGCATTTTGCTTCCCTATACGGTTGGAGGCTCAAAAAGCGTCGCCACGGCATGCCCTTGTTCGATAGCCGGGCGGCGCAGAACCGCGGGGTTATAGCGATGCGACCCCGGCCACACAAGGCCGGTTTGGGGCATTTGCCGGCGGGAACGGGCATTTCCCGGCCGGAAGGTCAGGCCGGGGCAAGGACGCGGAGGGCGCTGGGCACGCTTTCGACCTTCAGCGGCCCCTGCAGCCGGACCAGTTCGCCATCGACCGTCGCCTTGATGTGCTGCCGGTGAAAGCGGATGTCGACGGCGTGGCTCACCATGTGCTCGATCAGCGGGCTGATCTCGACCAGCCCGACCGCCGCCTCGGCGGTGATGCGGGCGATCCCGGCCGGCGTCTCCGCCGTGGTCAGGTAGAGGCCGAGGAGGCCGGCATCGAGCCGGTCGGCGTAGGGCAGGTGGCCGGCGCCGAGAGCGTTGTTGGTGACGACGAGCCCGATCGTGTCGCGCTCCATCGCGGTGTGATCGGTGCGGATCGACAGCGACAGCCGGCGCGGCGCGCGCATCACCAGCCACCACGAGCGCACGCTGCCCGCCATCTTTTCGAAGCGCGAGCGGTAGGTCGGCGCCTTCTCGCGCTCCTCGACCAGCGCGGCATGAATGCCGACGGCGAGCGCATGGATGAATGTGCGGCCATTGACGCGCGCGACATCGACGCGGCGGACCGTACCCCGGGCGAGCGCCTCGGCGGCCTTGTCGATCGCGAGCGGGATGCCGAGCGAGCGGGCGAACAGGTTCATCGTGCCGAGCGGCAGCACGCCCAGCGCGATCTCTTTGCCAGCGCAGGCCGCTGCTGCCGCCGACACGGTGCCGTCACCGCCGCCGGCGACCACGGCCTCCGCGCTTCCCTCGGCGGCGATGCGGCGGATCGCGTTGACGGCGGCATGGCCCTCGGCGAGCCTGACGTCGACGTCATGGCCGGCCGCCTGAAAAATCTCGCCGATCCGCGCGGCGACGGCGTGACGATCGCTGCCGCGCAGCGTGCCGGCATGCCCGTTCAGCACGACCACAATTTTCACGGCATCCTCGCCCGAAACGACGAAGCCGGCGCGTGGCCGGCTTCCCCAAAATCACGCCACGGCAATGACAGGGTCAGCGCGGCGCCAGCACCATCATCATCTGCCGCCCCTCGATCTTCGGCTCCGCCTCGACCTTGGCAATGGGCGCCGTATCTTCCTTCACCCGTTCGAGCAGCTTGGCGCCGAGCTCGAGGTGGGCCATCTCGCGGCCGCGGAAGCGGAGCGTCAGCTTGACCTTGTCGCCTTCCTCGAAGAAGCGCCGGATCGCCCGCATCTTCACTTCGTAGTCGTGCGTGTCGATGTTGGGGCGCATCTTGATCTCCTTGATCTCGATGACCTTCTGGCGCTTGCGCGCCTCGGTGGCCTTCTTCTGGGCCTGGTACTTGAAGCGGCCGTAATCGAGGATTTTGGCGACCGGCGGGCTCTGATTGGGCGAAATCACCACGAGGTCCATGCCGGCTTCCTGCGCCAGCTGGATAGCGCGCTCGGTCGGCACCGTGCCGTGGTTTTCACCCTTGTCGTCGATCAACTGCACCTGCGGGACGCGGATGTCCTCGTTGATCGCGGGGCCTTCCTTGGTCGTGGGCGCTGCTTTAAACGGACGGCGAATGGCAACTTCTCCTGGATTGATGCGGGAAAGCGAAGGAATCGGATAACTCCCATGGGAAGTCAACCGCCCCCGGGCGGCGAAGAAAATATAAGCGCGGATGGCGAATCCGCACGCCTGGCGGTCGGTTCGGGAGATTCGGCGCGCGAGATCGCCGTGCTTTCGCGGCGCGGACGCGCGCCGGGCGTGTTCTGGCTCGGCGGCTTCGGCTCGAACATGCGGGGCGCCAAGGCGACGGCGCTCGACGCTTTCGCGCGCGATGCCGGGCTCGCCTCTGTCCGGTTCGATTATTCGGGTCACGGCGAATCGTCCGGCCGGTTCGAGGACGGCACCGTGACGCGCTGGCTGGAGGATGCGCGCGCGGTCTTCGACCAGCTGGCGCTGCAACCGCAGATCGTGGTGGGCTCGTCGATGGGCGGATGGATCGCGCTGCTGCTCGCCGCCGCGCTGCGCGACTGCGGTCGAATTGCCGGGCTGGTGCTGATCGCCCCTGCCGTCGACATGACCGAGGAGCTGATATGGCAGCAGATGGACAGGAAGGCGCGGGCCGCGCTGGCCAGCGCCGGCTCCGTGCCCATACCGGGCAGCGGGCTGCCGATCACGCGCGCTCTGATCGAGGACGGCCGGCAGCATCTCTTCGGCGACCGTCTCATCGCGGTGGGTTGCCCGGTGGCTGTCTTGCAGGGCGTGCGCGATGCGGAGGTGCCGTTCCAGCACGCCGAGAAACTGATCTCGCGGCTGGCCTCCGACGACGTGGTGCTGACGCTGGTCAAGGACGGCGACCATCGCCTGTCGCGGCCGGAGGATCTTGCGCTGATGACCGGCGCGGTCGCCCGCATGGTTGCCGATTTCGACGCCGCCGCGCGTGTGAGCGAGGCCCCGCAATGACCGACGCCGCCCCCAACGATGCCCGCGGCTTCGCCAGCCGCTCGCTCAGGCTGGACACGCTCGTGCGCCTGCGCTGGCTGGCGGTCGGGGGCCAGCTCATCGCGGTGCTGTTCGTTCGCTTCGTTCTCCAGTTTCCGCTGCCGGCCGTGGCGTGCCTGCTGCTCATCGCGCTGTCGGCCGCGCTCAATCTTTTCCTACGGGCGCGCTATCCGGCGACGCTGCGCATCGAGGAGCGCACCGCGTTCGCGTTTCTCTCGTACGACGTGCTCCAGCTCAGCGGTCTTCTCTATCTCAGCGGCGGCCTCGAAAATCCCTTTGCGCTGCTCCTGCTGGCGCCGGTCATCGTTTCGGCGGCGGCACTCGGCCGGCAGCCGACGACGCTGCTCGCGCTTCTGGTGATTGCCGCGGCGACCGGGCTCGCGCTTCGCCATCACCCGCTGCCCTGGTACGACGACGAAAAGCTGCCGCTGCCGCTGCTCTATGTCGGGGGCATCTGGGTGGCGCTGGTTTCGGCCTGCATTTTCACCGGCGCCTACCCGTTCCGGGTCGCCGAGGAGGCGCGCAAGCTGGCGCGCGCGCTGAACGCCACCGAGATGGTGCTCGCCCGCGAGCAGCATCTCTATGCGCTCGACGGTCTCGCTGCGGCGGCGGCGCACGAACTGGGCACGCCGCTGGCGACGATTGCGCTCGTCGCCAAGGAACTCGAGCGCGAGGTGCCGTCCGACAGCCCGTGGGCGGAGGACGTGGCGCTCTTGCGCAGCCAGTCGCAGCGCTGCCGCGAGATTCTCTCGCGCCTCACCTCGATGTCCGGGCAGACCGACGTTCATCTCGCGCGCCTGCCCTTGTCCCATCTGGTCGAGGAGGTGGTGGAGGCCTACCGCGCCTTCGCGGCGAAGATCGTGGTGACGCCGCCGAAGGGCGTCGGTCCGGAACCGGTCGGCCGGCGCAATCCGGCGATCGTGCAGGGGCTGGTCAACCTGGTCGAGAACGCGGTCGATTTCGCCGCCGAGCGGGTGACGGTCGGCACCGAATGGGACGACGCGGCGGTGTCGATCAGCATTGCCGACGACGGACCCGGCTTCTCGGCGGCGATCATCGACAGGATCGGCGAGCCCTACGTCACCACGCGGCCGGAGGCGGCGAACGCCGCCGCGCCGGACCACGAGGCGGGCGGCCTCGGGCTCGGGCTGTTCATCGCCAAGACGCTGCTCGCCCGCTCGGGCGCGGTGGTCGACCTCGCCAATCGCGCGGCGCCGGAAAAGGGGGCGCTGATCAAGGTCACCTGGCCGCGGGCACTCATGGATACCACGGTGGAAGTCGTTGCCAGCGAAGCAGAAACCGCAATCGAACGAACGGCTTGGCGGACGCCGGTCAAGACCCTATAACCATTGTGTTATCTGCAAAGCGGGAGAGATCCCGGGCTGATCCGGTCGCGGAACCGGATGCGCCATGCCCCGAGGCCGGAATGTCCGGATCCGAGATGTCGCTTCTGATCGTTGACGATGACAAGCCGTTTCTGCAGCGTCTCGCCCGTGCCATGGAAGCTCGCGGCTACACCGTGGATACCGCCGATACCGTGTCGGAAGGCATCAAGAAGGCGGAGAGCGCGCCACCGGCGTTTGCCGTGGTCGACATGCGGCTGGAGGACGGCAACGGCCTCGACGTGATCGAGCAGGTGCGCCGGCGCCGGCCGGACAGCCGCGTCGTGGTGCTCACCGGCTATGGCAACATCGCCACCGCAGTGACGGCGGTAAAGCTCGGCGCGGTCGATTATCTCGCCAAGCCGGCGGATGCCGACGAGATCCACTTCGCGCTCACCCGCGAACCCGGCGAGCGCGCGGCGCCGCCGGAAAATCCGATGTCGGCCGACCGCGTGCGCTGGGAGCACATCCAGCGCGTCTACGAGCTCTGCGACCGCAACGTCTCGGAGACCGCGCGCCGGCTCAACATGCACCGCCGCACGCTGCAGCGCATCCTCGCCAAGCGCGCCCCGCGGTAGCTTCGCCGCCCGGCGTGCCAGGGAAGGGCA
This sequence comes from uncultured Hyphomicrobiales bacterium, assembly GCA_964407155.1. Taxonomy (GTDB): domain Bacteria; phylum Pseudomonadota; class Alphaproteobacteria; order Rhizobiales; family Kaistiaceae; genus DASZQY01. The sequence continues at coordinate 10,054 of CAYOUO010000004.1, forward strand.
TGCCTCGCCGTTACCCTCGGCCGTCATTCCGGCGAAAGCCGGAATCCAGGCGACACATGGCGAGCATGCTGTCCTTCAAAATCTGGACCCCGGCCTTCGCCGGGGTGACGGGTAGCGGACGAGCGGCCCTACGCGAGCTCCGGCATCGCCGCATCCGGATCGATCAGGCCGTGCAGGCGGTGCGCGGCGGCCTGCGCGATCCTGACCAGCATGGCCTTGCGCGTCGCGCCGGCGAGCCTGTGCTCGGGGGCCTCGCGCAACAATTCCGCGCCGAACTGATCGGCAAGGATGAAGCCCGCCTCCTCGGGGAAAATCTCGCCGGGCACCGCGGCATGGGTGGCGAAGAACAGCCGGTCGCAGGAGACGCGGTAGTCCTCCCACTTGTGGTCGGCGCGGAAATCCTCGACCGACGACTTGATCTCCACGATCCAGATCTCCCCGTCCGGCCCGAGCGCGACGATGTCGGCGCGCCGTCCCGTGGCGAGCGAGACCTCGTGGACGACGGCGAAGCCGCGCGCCACCATCAGGCGGCCGACGCCGCGCGCCACGGCGAGCGCCATCGGCGACTGTCGCCCATCGATGGGGGCGGGGATGTCTGCAAGATTCGCGAGCATGGGCGGAAAAATGACACACGCGGCGCTGAAGCGAAAGCGCTCCTGCTGCCCTTGCCGGCTGCAATCGCGGACAGAAAAGCGGACGGGTTTTTTCCGGCCGGTGCTTCAGTGCTTCCAGCGGTCGTGCAGCCAGAACCACTGCCCGGGATGCTCGCGCACCCATTTCTCGACCAGATCGTTGATGGCGACCATCGCGCCGCCGACGTC
>CAYOUO010000005.1:0-3144 GCA_964407155.1 uncultured Hyphomicrobiales bacterium
GGCGGGCGACGTCGATGACGCCTTCCTCGAGGTCGAAGTCCCAGGCGCGGTTCTGCTGCGCCATCAGGCGGCGCTGCAGGCGATTGGCAAGCCGGCCGACGGCGCTCTGCAGGTGCGCCAGCTGTTTGTCGAGATAGGCGCGCAGGCGGTCGAGTTCGGCCGTGTCGCACAGCTCTTCCGCCTTCACCGTTTCGTCGAACTTCGTGGTGAAGGCGCGGTAGTCGGTCATCGGCGGCAGGTTCGACCACGGCGCCTCCATGCGCCGCGCCTCGCCGGCGTCGCGCGTCTCGGACATCTCGGCGTCTTCGAGGGCTTCCTCGGCCTGGGTGTCGGCGGATTCGCCTTCACCGACCTCCTTCTCCTCGGCGCTCGCCTCCATCTCCTCCGCGCTCGCCGCCTCGTCACCCTCGGAGGTGTCCGCAGAGCCTTCCGCCTCGTCGGATTCGGGCTCTTCGTCGCCTTCCTCGCTCTCGTCGCCGGCTTCGTTGCCGGTTTCCTCGCCCATGTCGAGGGCGCTCAGAATCTCGCGCACCGCTTCGGCGAAGCGGCCCTGATCGTCGATCGAGCCCGCCAGCCGCGACAGGTCGTCGCCGGCACGTTCCTCGATCCACGCCCGCCACAGCTCGGCGATCTTCGCCGCGGAGGGCGGCGGGGCCTGGCCAGTCAGCCGCTCGCGCACCAGAAGCGCCACCGCATCCTCCAGCGGCGCATCGGCGCGGTCGCTGATCTCCTGATAGTTGCCGCGATGGTAGCGCTCCTCGAGCATCGCCGTCAGATTGCCGGCCATGCCCGTCATGCGGATGGAGCCCAGCGCCTCGACCCGCGCCTGTTCCACTGCGTCGTACACCGCGCGCGCATTCTTGCCGACGGGGGCGCGCCTGCGGTGCGTTTCGGCGTCGTGACAGGCGATGCGGAGCGCCATGGAATCGCCCAGCCCGCGCGTCACCGCCACGTCGTTGCGCGTCATCTTGCGGGGCGGCTCGGGCAGCCGCGCCTTGAGGCCCGCCAGTTGCGGACGGTCGGCGGCGAATGCCACCTCGAGCTCGGGAACGCCGGCGACCGCACGCACGCATGCCGTCACCGCCCGCTTGAAGGGTTCGGTCGGGCTCTCCTGCGGCTTGACGCGCGGTGGTGTCTCGTTGGGGAGCGCCATTGCGCTAGTTCCCGCTCACGCTCGGCCGCCCGATGCGTACGAGTGTCTCGTCGGGATCGGACACGGCGAATTCATACATGCCCCACGGTTTGTCCTCGGCATGGAGCCCGAAGCGCCCGGCAAGCATCTCGACCTCGTCGGTGTAGAGGTAAAGTCCGAACGGGTTGCGGCCCGGCACCAGCCAGCCCGCGATCGCGGCGGTCAGATGAACCTGGGCGCCGTTGCGGTCCGAGAGGATGCGGTAGCCCTGGTTTCCGCCAGCCCGTTGCAGGCCAAGCCGCCCGTAGAACGCCTCGCTGGCATCGAGGTCATTGCAGGGGACGATCGCTGTCAGGCTCCGGGCCGGTGACATCGCGCGTCAGCTCATCACCACGTTGGCGGTGGATTCGGGCAGCTCCTGATTGAAGCAGCGCTGGTAGAATTCAGCCACCAGTGCGCGCTCGAGCTCGTCACACTTGTTCACGAACGTCACGCGGAAGGCAAAGCCGACGTCGCCGAAGATGTCGGCGTTTTCCGCCCAGGTGATCACCGTGCGGGGGCTCATCACGGTCGACAGATCGCCGTTGATGAAGGCGTTGCGCGTCATGTCCGCGAGGCGGACCATCTTGGCGATGATCGCGCGGCCCTTGTCGTTGTCGAACGACTTCGCCTTGGCGGCGACGATGTCGACTTCCTTATCGTGCGGCAGGTAGTTCAGCGTGGTCACGATCGACCAGCGGTCCATCTGGCCCTGATTGATCTGCTGGGTGCCGTGATAGAGGCCGGAGGTGTCGCCGAGGCCGACCGTGTTGGCGGTGGCAAACAGGCGGAAGGCCGGGTGCGGGCGGATCACCTTGTTCTGGTCGAGCAGGGTGAGGCGGCCGGAAACTTCCAGCACGCGCTGGATCACGAACATCACGTCGGGCCGCCCGGCGTCGTATTCGTCGAAGCACAGCGCGATGTTGTTCTGCAGCGCCCACGGCAGGATGCCGTCGCGGAATTCGGTGACCTGCATGCCGTCGCGCAGCACGATCGCGTCCTTGCCGACGAGGTCGATGCGGCTGATGTGGCTGTCGAGATTGACCCGCACCATCGGCCAGTTGAGCCGCGCCGCGACCTGCTCGATGTGGGTCGACTTGCCGGTGCCGTGGTAGCCGGTCACGAGCACACGCCGGTTGCGGGCGAATCCGGCGAGAATGGCCAGCGTGGTGTCGCGGTCGAAGAGATAATCGGGATCCGTGTCCGGAACGTGCTCCTCAGCCTCGGAATAGGCGGGCACTTCCATATCGGTATCGATGCCGAAGACTTGGCGGACCGAGATCTTCATGTCGGGCAGGGGAGCGGGCGCGGCGGTTTCCATGGGCAATTAACGTCTTCGGGCGTATCGGGTTTCGGTTGCAGGGGCGGGCGCGGGAGGGGCCCGGTCGATTGTCGGCCGTCTTAGCAGAATCCGGCCGCTTTCAGATAGTGGTAAGCTTGGATGATCTGCCGCAGGCGGTCTTCCGAGGAACGGTCGCCGCCATTGGCATCGGGGTGAAGCTGCTTCACCAGGGTCTTGTAACGGGCCTTGATTTCGCTGCCGGTCTCGCCCCCGTCAAGATCCAGCGTGGCAAAGGACCGCCGTTCCAGGTTGCGGAGGGGGCGTCGGGCCTCCGCCTTCTCGGCGCCCCCGGCTGCGGCACTTTCCCGGCGCCACTGGCGCGGGCCGCCGAAAATCCCGAACGGATCGGAAAATGCCGCGGCCCAGCCGTGGTTCGCGTGCTGGAAACTCCCGGCGGCCGCGGCATCCGAGTTGACGCCCATGGTCCAGGTCGGACGGTGACCCAGTGACGCCGAGCGCTGATAGGCAGCGATGTCGGTGTCCTTCATGCCGGCAAAGTAGTTGTAGGACTTGTTGTACTCGCGCACGTGGTCGAGGCAGAGATTGTAATATTCGCCCTCGCGCTCGCGCCCCTTCGGCGCGCTGCCGGTGCCGCACTGGACCGACTACATTTTCTACGGCGGCTTGCCTC
>CAYOUO010000006.1:0-4353 GCA_964407155.1 uncultured Hyphomicrobiales bacterium
ATCACCAGCAGCAGCAATACCAGAGCGCCGAACACCAGCGTGAGGTAGCGGCGGATGGTCAGGAACTGCAGAACGTTAAGCCGGTCGGTCGCCGCGGCGACGATGCCTGAAATCGGCGCGTAGAACGTTTCCCATACGGGATCGTGCAGTTCGACGGCGAGCCGCGCCGGACCGGTGGCGCCTGGCGCCGGCATCTCACCGATCTCGCGGGCACCGAACACCAGCGCTCCGAAAACGCGCCGGATCGGCTGCGCGAAACCGGCGGCGGTGTACTGGGTCGCAATGCTTGGCTCGGGATAACCGCAGTCCCAGGCCGGTCCGCGCCGCAGCTTATTAGAGGCCAGGCGGTGGATGGCGAAAGCCGCAAGGCCGCCCGCCATCACCACGAATACGAACACCAGCAGTCCGTCGTACGAACTGCGGCTCTCGGCGATCGGCACGATCGAGAGCCACTGCCGGCCGAGTTGGTGCGGCATCCCGGCGCCGACAAGGCTTTGCGTCACCGGGGCCAGCGCATCGATGAAGATGCCGGGGAAAATGCCGGCGACGAGGCAGAGCAACGCCAGCGCGTACATGGCTGCCACCGATGTCCGGTCCGTCTCGTGGGCAGCGGCGGCAGCATCCGAACGAGAGCGACCGAGAAATCCGATGCCGAATGCGCGCACGAAACATGCCGCGGCCAGCGCCGCCGACAGCGCCAACAAGGCACCGACCGTCGGGATCATCAGCTTCAGACCCCATGACGAGACGTCGGGGCTGAGCAAGATCGCCTGGAACGTCAGCCACTCGGACACGAAGCCGTTCAGCGGCGGCAGCGCCGAGATCGCGACCGCCCCGACAAGAAACACGAGGGCCGTGTGCGGCATCCTGTGAATGAGGCCGCCGAGACGCTCGATGTCGCGTTCGCCCGTCACCGCCACCACTGCACCGGCGCCGAAGAACAGCAGACTCTTGAACAGCGAATGGTTGAAGACGTGGAAGAGGCCGGCGGTGAAGGCAAGCGCCGCTGCGGCGGCCATGCCTTCCGCCTTGAAGGCAAGCGCCAGCCCAAACGCGACGAAGATGATGCCGATATTCTCGATCGTGCTGTAAGCCAGCACCCGCTTGATGTCGTTCTGCATCAGCGCGTAGAGCACCCCCATTGCTGCCGTGATGCCGCCGATGCCGAGCACCGCGAAGCTCCACCACCACGCGGGCGGGCCGAGCAGATCGAAGGCAATGCGCACGAAGCCATAGACCGCGACCTTGGTCATCACCCCGCTCATCAGGCCGGAGACCTGGCTCGGGGCGGCGGGATGCGCCAGCGGCAGCCACGCATTGAGCGGCACGATGCCGGCCTTCGATCCTGCGCCGACCAGCGCCAATAGCAGGACCAGCACCGCCGGCCCGGCAGCGGGATGGGCAGCGCGCATGGCGGCGAAGGCGTAGCCGCCGTTGCTGCCGGCGAGCAGCCCGAAGGCGAGCAGCAACGCGAGCGTGCCGAAGCCAGCCATGAGAACGTAGACGTAGCCGGCGCGCAGGTTTTCCGCCTGCCGGTGATGCGCGATGACCAGCGCCCACGATGACAGCGACATGAATTCCCATGCCGCGAGAAAGCTGAAAGCGTCGTCGGCGACCAGCACGAGATTCATGGCGGCCAGATAGCCCGGGTAGAATGGCAGCACACGCTCCGGCACCACTTCGTGCTTGCCATAGCCGAGCGCATAGAGGCTCGCTCCGGCGCCGCCGAGATTGATGACGACCAGGAAGAATGCGGAAAGCGCATCGATACGAAAGTGCGCACCGAGAAAGGGAACGCCGAGCGGCAGGACGATGCTCGAGACCGGTGCGTTAGCAACGAGCGTCGCCAGCGCGAGCGCGAGCAGGACGAGAGAAACGATGAGGCTGATGCCGTAGACGACGATCCGTCCCGCATTCCTGCGCGCTATCGGCACCGCCACCACGCTTGTGGCGAAGAGGACCGCAACGCACGTGAGGGTGAAAACGACCGGCGTCATTTCGCCTTCAGGCGTACGCCGCGGCCGCCCGTCACGCTGCTTGCGCCCTCTCCGATGAGTTCGATCCCGGCCGCATCGAGCGCAGACACGAGCTTGGTGAGCGAATCGACGTTGCCGCGGATCGTACCGTCGCTCGCCTCCATGCGCTGGATGGTCGGCAGCGACAGTCCGGACAGTTCGGCAAGCTTGCGCTGATCGATACCGAGCATCGCCCGGGCAGCGCGCATTTGGCCAGCACTTATCATGTCGTCAATATCAGTAGTAATGTATGGGGCATCATATTAGATTGCTGGTGCGGAATGCAATATCGGAAAAAGTGCCGCCTTTTGTCCCGGCTTTTTACGACCATCGGCGGCGCTGCCATCGCGCCGAACAAGGCCAACGCCAGCAATTAAATGACCGCGACAAGGCGCTGATGTTGCAGGATTATTGATGGTGCCCAGGGGCGGAATTGAACCACCGACACGCGGATTTTCAGTCCGCTGCTCTACCAACTGAGCTACCTGGGCCACCGGCTGCGCAGAAGGCCGCAAAGCCGCTCCCCGCAAGGCGTCGGCGGGTTATATTGAAGGCGCCGCGAGGTGTCCAGACGGGCGCGGGCACCCCAAGGCGCCGTTGTCAGGCACGCTTCGCGCAGGCGGATTGGCAGGGCCGGCACGCTGATCGGCACGCGAGGGCAAGGACATGCCGCTGTACCCGGACTGGCAGGACATCGCGATCCGGCTGCTGCTCACGCTGATCGCGAGCGGCCTCATCGGCTTCAACCGGCAGGCACGCGGACACGCCGCCGGCTTCCGCACGACCATCCTGGTCGGGCTCGCCGCGGCGGTGGCGATGGCGCAGACGAACATCCTGCTCCCGGTGTCCGGCAAGACGCCCGAATCGTTCGCGGTGATGGACCTGATGCGCCTGCCGCTCGGCATCCTGACGGGCGTCGGCTTCATTGGCGCCGGCGCGATCTTCCGCCGCGCCGATCTCGTGACGGGCGTCACCACCGCCGCGACCCTGTGGATGGTGACGGTGATCGGTCTCTGCTTCGGCGGCGGCCAGATTGGCCTCGGCACCGGCGCCACAGTGCTCGCCCTGCTGACGCTCTGGGGTCTGCGCTCTGTGGACCGCCGCATCCCGCGCGAACACCGCGCGACGCTGACGATCGCCGGCGACTGCCCCGATACCGAGGCCGTTGCCGCGATCGGCCGCCCGCTCGGCTACAAGGCCTCGTTCAAGCGCGTGCGCACCGAAGGCGGCGGCAAGAGGCTGTCGCTCGAAATCAGCTGGACGCGCACCGACGGCGGCCCACCGCCGGCCGACCTGCTGGCGCGCGTCGGCGAAAAATTCCCCGTGCTGTCGTTCGAGCTGGAGGCGGAGCGGTAGGACTTCAGCCGGCGTGCTTCGCCGTGAAGGCGGCGGCGGTGTCGGCGAGTTCGGCCATGACCTCGGCCGGCTTGCGGCCGAGACTCGCGGGCACCTTGAAGGAATGGTCGCCGCCTTCGACGAGGTGAAGCGATGCGCGCTTGCCGAGACGCGCGACGAGCGGCTTCAGCAGCGACAGATCGGCGAACTCGTCGCGCGTGCCCTGCAGGAACAGCATCGGGACTTGCACGTCCGCGAGGTGATCGCCGCGCGTATCGGCGGGCGCGCCCGGCGGATGGAGCGGGAAGCCGACGAAGACCAACCCCCTCACCTCAGGAACGAGACCGTGCGCGGCAGCCTGCGACGTCATGCGACCGCCGAACGACTTGCCGCCCGCGAACAGCGGCAGCTTCGGCGCGAGCCGCGCCGCCTCGGCCACCGCGGACGCGACCGCCGCTTCGGCGACCTTCGGCGAATCCGGCCGCTTTGACCCACGCTCCATATAAGGGAACTGATAGCGCAGCGTCGCCACCTGCCGCTCGGCGAGCGCAGCGGACAACGCGCCGAGGAACGGGTGCGCCATCCCGGCCCCGGCGCCATGCGCCAACACATAAAGCGCAGTCGCCTTCGGCGGCTTGATCAGGAGGCCGGAAACGCCCCCCTCGCCCACTGAAAACGAAACCGGCTTCGCCTCAACTTTCATCGTCGTCCGTCGGGCCATCGTCGTCGGGTTCGCTCTCGACGGCCGGAATGAAATAGCGGCCGGAGAGCCAGCGGTTGAGATCGACCTCGGCACAGCGCTTCGACGAGAACGGAAAGAATTCCGGCACCGCTGGCTCGCCGCAGATCGGACATTTCGTCGGTGGCCGGTCTGCCTTCCTGCCAGAGCGCGTCGTCTCCGCCGGCTGTTTGCCGGCGGCGGAGGCCCGTTTCGATTTTGCAGCTTTCACCATGACGGCCGTCCCGTCAGCTATTGTCTTGTCCTGCCTGACGTTCGTCAGCC
>CAYOUO010000007.1:0-4548 GCA_964407155.1 uncultured Hyphomicrobiales bacterium
CCTTGAGCAGGATCTTGCCGGCCTCCATCGGGCCGCCGGAGACGAACACCACCGGGATGTTGAGGCGCATCGCCGCCATCAGCATGCAGGGCGTGATCTTGTCGCAGTTGGAGATGCACACCAGCGCGTCGGCGCAGTGCGCGTTCGCCATGTATTCGACCGAGTCGGCGATCACCTCGCGCGAGGGCAGCGAGTAGAGCATCCCGTCGTGGCCCATCGCGATGCCGTCGTCCACGGCGATCGTGTTGAACTCCTTGGCGACGCCGCCCGCCGCCTCGATCTCGCGCGCGACCAGCTGGCCGAGGTCCTTCAGGTGGACGTGGCCGGGCACGAACTGCGTAAACGAATTGGCAACCGCGATGATCGGCTTGCCGAAGTCGGAATCCTTCATGCCGGTGGCGCGCCAGAGGCCGCGGGCGCCGGCCATGTTGCGGCCATGGGTGGTCGTGCGGGAGCGGTACTGCGGCATGATGCTTTCCTCGGGAGACGGAACGGGCGGGACCACGGCGGGAACTCAGGCCCTCACTTAGACCCGTGCGGCGGAAAAACCAACGGTGCGGGGGATCGGGCCGGCCACCGCAAACCCACTCCCGGGCTACCGGACGGCTTCGTCCTTGAAGAGCACGCCGCGGTCGAGGGCAAAATTCGCCATCAGCGGCAGGCAGGCGGCGCCGATGGCGCGGGCGCCGGTGCCGATGCTGCCCTCCAGGAATCGCACCGGCGCCAGTCCGCGGCGATCGAACCCGCGGTAGGCGGCCTCGGCCCCCGCCACGATGCGGGCGCGCACCGCGGCCGGCACGCCGCCGTCGATGATGATGCTCGGCACGTCGACCACCGCCACCGCCGCCGTCGCGGCAAAGGCGATGCCCGACGCGACCTGCTCGATCCAGGCGTCGAGCGCCGGCCCGGGGTCGCCCCAGTCGTCGGGCGAGCGCCACAGCACCGAGGCGTCGCGGCCGGATTCGACCAGCATCTGCTCGAGGCGGTAGATCGACGCGGAGCGGATGAGCGGCTCGGCGCCGCCGCCCGGCGTCGCCACCGGCATCGATCCGAAGGCGCCGGCATTGCCGGTGCCGCCGAGATGGAGATGGCCGTTCAGCACGAGACCGCCGCCGATGAAATAGCCGACGTAGAAGTAGAGGAAGTCGCGGTGCCACGTGCCGGTCCCGAGGAACAGTTCCGCGGCGCAGGCAGCGCTGGCATCGTTGTAGAAGACGACCGGCCATGGGCACATGCGCGCCACCGTGTCGCGGAGATCGAAGGTGCGCCACTGCTCGAGCACCTCGTGCGGCGCGCCGATCTGCTCCTCCCAGTTCCATAGTTCGAACGGCGCGGCGATGCCAAGGCCGGAAATCCGTGCCGCATTCTCCGGCGACAGCGACGCGGTCAGCGTCGCGATGCCCCGCGCCACGAAATCGGCGACGCCGGCCGGTGTCGGATAGCGGCCGGCCTCGTGCAGGGACCGGACCACCTCGCCCAGCAGGTTGAGCAGCACGATGTCGTTGCTGCGCCGGCCGATCTTCAGCCCGAGCGCGTAGGCGCCCTCGGGATTGAGGGCATAGGGCACCGAGGGCTGTCCGATCCGCCCGCGCCGGCGCGGCCGCTCGATCACCAGGCTGTCGCCTTCGAGCTGGCGCATAATGACGGAGATGGTCTGGGCGGCGAGGCCCGTGCGGCGAGCGATCTCGGCCTTGGGCAGCATCCCCTCGGCGCGGATCAGCGACAGCGCCAGCCGCTCGTTATAGAGGCGGACGCCGATCTGGTTGGTGCCGCGGGCCGGATCGACCGGCCGTGGACGCGCCGCCGCCACCCCGGCGGTCTCGCCGGCCGGTCCGGACGGGCCCGGTCGCAGGCTCGCGTTACTCACGACATCTCCCCGGGTGATCGAAAAACACCCGTCCTCTCAAGCATTCCCAGCCGTTCGGCGGCGCGGACGATGGGAGGGATGCGACAAGCTGTCAATATGTAAACCGGAGTGATTTAGTCTTGACTCCCGATGGTTCCTCATCAAGCTTTCCCGTCGTTGCGTGCATGGGAAGACCGGGCCTTTCCAGACCGGGATGTGCGCATTCGAAAATCGCGGCGCGACCGCAACGATGGGAGGAATCCGTGAATACTAAGATGAAACTCGCAGTGGGTCTGGTGGCCAGCGCCTTTACGCTCGGCCTCGGCATGGCTTCGGCCAGCGCCGGCGATACCGTCGGTCTCATTACCAAGACCGAGACCAACCCCTTCTTCGTCAAGATGCGCGAAGGCGCGCAGGCGAAGGCGAAGGAACTTGGCGTCAACCTGATCACAGCCGCCGGCAAGTATGACGGCGACAATGATGCCCAGGTCGCCGCGATCGAGAATCTGATCTCGGCCAAAGCCAAGGGCTTCGCAATCGTGCCATCCGACTCCAAGGCGATCGTGCCGACCATTCAGAAGGCGCGTGACGCCGGCCTGATGGTTATCGACCTCGACACGCCGCTTGACCCGATGACGGCCGCCACCGCGACCTTCGCCACCGACAACTTCAAGGCCGGCCAGCTCATCGGCCAGTGGGCCGCCAAGACACTCGGCGACAAGGCCAAGGATGCCAAGATCGTCTATCTCGACCTTGCCACCAACCAGCCGACGGTGGACTACCTGCGTCACCAGGGCTTCAACGACGGCTTCGGTATCAAGGTCGCCAACCCGACGCACTACGGCGACGAAAAAGACTCGCGCATCTGCGACTACGAAATCAGCCAGGGCGACCAGGAGAAGGGTCGCACGGCGATGGAGAACGCGCTGCAGAAGTGCCCGAACGTCAATCTGGTCTACACGATCAACGAGCCTGCCGCCGCGGGCGCCTATCAGGCGCTGAAGGCTGTCGGCAAGGATGACGGGTCGGTGATGATCGTGTCGATCGACGGCGGCTGCCCGGGCGTCAAGAACGTCCAGGCCGGCATCATCGGCGCCACCAGCCAGCAGTATCCGCTCAAGATGGCCGCGATGGCGATGGAATCGATCGCCACCGGCAAGCTGCCGACCCTCGACAAGAACGGCTACTTCGACACGGGCGCTCAGCTCGTGACCGCCAAGCCCGTCGATGGCGTCCCCTCGATCAGCGTCGACGAAGGCCTCAAGCTCTGCTGGGGCTGAGGGCTTGAGCCGGGCAACCGCTTGACTATGCTTCTTTCGACGAAGGGGCGCCTTCGGGCGCCCCTTTACTTTTGAGGTTCCGGGAGGGGCCCGATGAGCGATGATGCAACAGGCTCGGCAACGGCCGAGCGTGGGTTACACGGCGCAACCACTGCAGTCGCCAGCTTCGACGAAAGCGATGCGGGGTTCGTGCGGCGGATGCAGGGCTTCCTGCACGATTATCCGACGATCATCCCGTTCATTGTCCTGCTCATCGGCGTCGTGATCTTCACGTTCGCAGCGCCCGGCAAATTCCTCTCTCCGCTCAATCTCAGTGTCGTCCTCCAGCAGGTGACGATCATTGCTATTCTTGGCGTCGCTCAAACACTGGTGATTCTCACGGCCGGCATCGATCTGTCGGTCGGCGTAATCATGATTCTGTGTTCGGTGGTGATGGGACGCACGGCCGTCGTCTTCGGCGTGCCGGTGATCCTCGCATTCCCGCTGGGCCTGCTGGTCGGCATCGCCTGCGGCTTCGTCAACGGATTGATCGTGACGAGGCTGAAGCTCCCGCCCTTTATCGTGACGCTGGGAACGTGGAGCATCTTTGGCGCGCTCAACGTCTGGTATTCGCACAGCGAAACGATCCGGGAGCAGGATCTTGAGGCGTCTGCACCGTTCCTGCAAATCACCGGAACGCTGATCAAGCCGTTCCAGACTCTCCAGTCGTGGGGCATCACGCTGGATTTTCTACGCGGCTGGGTCGTCACCTGGGGCGCGATCCTGATGCTCGTCGTCGCCTTGCTCGTCTGGTACGTGCTCGTCAAGACGCCGTTCGGCCGGCACGTCTACGCCACCGGCGACGATCCGGACTCCGCGCGGCTGGCCGGTATCAGCACGGACCGCACGTTGCTTGCGGTCTACACGCTCGCCGGTTTCATCTGTGCAATCGCCGGGTGGGCGCTCATCGGCCGCATCGGCGGCGTGAGCCCGCAGGCAGGCCAGACGGCCAACCTCGATTCGATCACCGCCGTCGTCATCGGCGGCACCAGTCTTTTCGGCGGTCGTGGCTCCATCATCGGAACCATCCTGGGCGCGCTCATCGTCGGTGTCTTCCGCAACGGGCTCGCGCTCTCGGGCCTCGAGCTGCTGTGGCAGGATTTTGCGGTGGGCGTGCTCATCATCGTGGCGGTCACCATCGACCAGTGGATCAGAAAGATCTCGGCATGAGCGACAGCAGCAACGACATCGTTCTGGAGGGCCGTGGCCTCAACAAGCGCTACGGCCGCGTGGTCGCGCTCGACAACGCCGACTTCGATCTGCGTCGCAACGAAATCCTGGGCGTTATCGGCGACAACGGTGCCGGCAAGTCGACGTTGATCAAGGCCCTCTGCGGCGCCGTGATCCCCGACAGCGGCGAGATCCTGCTTGAGGGCAAGCCGG
>CAYOUO010000008.1:0-2633 GCA_964407155.1 uncultured Hyphomicrobiales bacterium
CGCGGCAGAACATCGGCCACGCCATGTTCATCAGCGCGGGCCTGTTGTTCGCTGGGTATACCGTGGCCATGCGGAAAGCGCGGTTGGACGGACTTCATGCTGCCGCTATTGCGGCGGTCGGATCATTGATCGCTTTCGTGCCGGTATACGCGATCATGTCCGGGGCTAAGTTATTCGCCGCGCCCTGGCCTGATCTTGTTTTGCAGGCATTTGTGCATGGAATCCTGTGCGCCGTGGTTTCGCTTGTGCTTTGGGGATGGGCGATCAGCCTTCTCGGTGCATCGAACGGCTCGGCTTTCGCGGCGCTGGCCCCGGCTATAACCGCGATCCTGGCCATTCCGCTTCTCGGCGAATGGCCGGCGGCGACCGACTGGATTGCAATGCTTCTGATTTCATGCGGTGTCTACATTGCAAGTGGGGGCTTACTCCCAGCCCGCCGGATCGGACACGGACTTTCAGTTTCGGTGCACGGCGAGCCGTAGGCATATTTGTTGTCGTGATTGTCCGCATCCGGCTCGCCCGAGAAAGCGACATCGCGCTCTTATCTGTCGTTGAGCGTTCGGCCGCACGACGCGTCCAGATTGTGCCCGGTCTCGAATGAGTCGCCGAGGGCAGCTTGCTTGGCGAAGACGTGCATCTCGGCTGCATTCGTAGCGGAACCCGCTGGTTAGCAGTCCATGAGTACGACATCCCCGTCGGGTTTTAAGCGCAGAGGCATTAGCGGAGCGGGAACTCCACATCCACGAGATGTCGGTGAGTGAGACATTCCAAGAGCACGATATTTGGTCGTGGCCTACTCGAAGCGGCCATCAAATGGGCAACGACCCATCATTTTGGCGGCTTTGACGCTGACGACTTTCCGAGCTATCCCGTGGAATGCACCTTTCTACAGTCGGGTGGGTTTCGAGGTGCTGAGCGTATCTGGTCCCAATGAGCGTTTGTCCGCGCTATTGCGGAAAGCAATTCAAGAAGGCTTTGCCGAGGGCACACGATGCGCATGCGCCTGTCACTTGATGACGAATTTCGTCGTGACTCCCACCAGGATTGACGTGAGCCGATACCCGAAGGGCTTCGCAACTCGAGAGGCCTAGCTGTCAAACGATCAGGTGAAATCGATGACGCCTTCGAGCGCCTGGCTCATGCCTTCCTCCTGCCGCTGGTCGTTGGCTTGCGGCAGGATCATAGCGGCGCGGCATCGCTCGCGAAACGCCGCGGCCGGCAGGCGGAGCGCGTCAGGACTGGCGCGCCGGCCGCTCCCAGACCGCCAAGATCGCGTCCTGCTCCAGTTCGCGCTCGTCGGCGAGCTCCAGGCCGGCACGGCGGAGAATGTCTTCCGGCGTTTTCGCCGGCACCGCCGCGAAAACCGGGCGGCCGCCCGGGAGCGAACCGCGGACCGAGCGGGTCAGGTAGAAGGCGTCATAGCCGATGGTGAGAAACAGGTCGAAGACCTCGGTGCCGCCGACCACGGCGATGATGCCGCCGCTGAGCGCCAGACGGTCCAGCAGCCCGGCGAACGGCAGGCCGCGCGGGTTCCACAACCAGATGTCGCCGTCCGCGGCCGTCTGCTGCAGCGCCGCGATCCGGCGGGTGACGATCGCGCGGCGCCGCCGGGTGGCTTGCGATCCGGGCTCGGCCGAGTTGCGGCCGTGCACGATCAGCGCCGCACGCGACAGCGCTTCCGCGTAAAAGCGCTGGTCCGCCTCGACGATCAGCGCATCGGTCATGCGTCCGTCCTTGTCGGCGATCATGCCGTCGAGCGAGACGATCGCGTAGCCCTCGATGCGCACCGCCATGACCGCGCTCCAACGGGATGGGCTTGCCCCTCCTATAAACGCGTCTCTCCTGGTAGAATTGCGCGGGAAACGTTGACGGCAAAGGACGGGGGCTTGCCGCGGCGCTATCTGATCCACTGCGTCATCCGGTCCGATCTGCTCAACCACGATCGGCGGCTGCGCGGCATCGGCGGGATCAACCCCGACGGCGCGCATTGGCGCATCAGCGAGGCCGGCGCCATTGCCGCCATCGAAGCGGGCCGCTGGCATTTCTATGTCGAGACCGGCGGCAGGGAGCAGCCGGTGGTCGTCGCGGTCAGCCGCTACGGCGCCAAGTACCTGAAAGGCGCCGGCGACGGGCTGCAGCCGGACAGCCTGCTCAAACTCCCCGAGTGCGGCTGATCAGGATGCCGGCGCCGGCTGGTCGGCACCCGGGCCAGGGCCAGGCGGAAGGTCGCGTATGGTGGCAGATGGCCCGTGGCGCGAACGCGCCGGCATCGTCGATTCGCTGTTTATTGGCGAGGACGAAGATCTTCTCGGCGAGCAGCTTGCGCTCGAGAAAGCCGAGGCGCCGCGTCTGCTGGCGGCGTCACAGGTCAAGACCCGCCGCGTCGTCGAGCGCGGCTGTCGCGGCGCGCCGTGGGCGATTCGCGCCTGCTCGAGAGCGGAGGCGGGGTTTGTCGAGAAAACGCACCGTGCCGATGCCGGCCATCGCCTCGGCTTCGTCAAAGCGCTTACCGGCGCGTATTCGATCGGATCGGCCAAGTTGGGCAGCGCCCCGGCAAGATACCGTCTCGCCCGGGCGCCGTGGGTCGTTATGTCGACGGCTTACTCGGCCGGTGCCTGCTCCAGCGCCTCGCG
>CAYOUO010000009.1:0-6676 GCA_964407155.1 uncultured Hyphomicrobiales bacterium
TCCAAGGATGTGACCGCCAAGTGTTACGGCGGTGACATTACCCGCAAGCGCAAGCTGCTGGAGAAGCAGAAGGAAGGCAAGAAGCGCATGCGGCAGTTCGGCAAGGTCGACATCCCGCAGGAAGCGTTTATTGCTGCCCTGAAAATCGACGAATAGGTCGCGCCGTGGTCGACAAGCTTCCGCGTCTCCTTGAGGGGTGGGCGCTGTTTCTTGATTTCGACGGCACGCTGGTCGAAATCGCCGACACGCCGGCGGGAATAACGGTGCCGGCTGACCTTCCGCGGCTGCTCATGCGCGTTACGGCGAAGGCGGGCGGCGCGCTCGCGATCCTGAGCGGTCGCACCATCGAAGCGCTCGATCAATTCCTGGCGCCGGCGCGGCTCGCGTCAGCCGGGGTGCATGGCGCGGAGTTGCGACTGCCCGATGGCGAACGATTGACGGCTTCGCCGGAGGGAGCGGACGAGGCGCTGCGGTCGGTTCGCGACTTTGGCGCGCGGCATCCGGCATTGGTGGTGGAGGACAAGGGGGTCGCGGTCGCGCTCCACTATCGGGCTGTGCCCGACCTTGCTGCATCGGCGATCGCGGCTGCGGAGGCCGCGGCTGTCCGGTCGCGCGGTGTCATGACCGTTCAGCATGGCAAGATGGTCGTCGAGCTTCGTCCTGCAGACGCGGACAAGGGGAGTGCGCTTTCGACCTTCATGGCGCGCGCGCCGTTCGATGGGCGGCGACCCATCGCCGTCGGCGACGATTTGACGGACGAAGCGATGTTCGTTGCTGCTCGTGCGCAAGGCGGTCTTGCGGTGCGGGTCGGAAGGGAGAAAATGACAAGCGCCGCCACGATCGGTGTCGCCGATCCGGCGGCTGTACGCGGGTGGCTTGCCACCCTGTCCTAGGCCGGTAATTCTGGCCGTTCAGGAACATTGGTCGTCATCGACCGTTTTGCTTAAGCGTATTCCGCGCTCGCGCGGTTAACTGGAACGAGCGGGTGGAATGAGCAGACTGGTCGTCGTTTCGAACCGCGTACCCGCACCGGACGGTGAGGGCACCGGCGGTTTAGCCGTGGCTCTGAAAGCGGCGCTGACAGAGAGAGGCGGCCTTTGGTTCGGCTGGTCAGGCGACAAGGCAGCGGATGACGCCACCGCCGATACCGTGCGATCGGTGCGATCGGGCGGGATCGAGTTTGCGCTGGTCGATCTCACCGAGCGCGACATCAACGAATACTATGCCGGTTTCGCCAATCGCGCGTTGTGGCCCCTGCTGCACTACCGGCTTGACCTCACCGATTTCGACCGCCGGGACACGTCGGCATATTTCCGGGTCAATGCATTGTTCGCGCGCAAGCTGGTCGAGCGCCTGAATGCGGATGACGTGATCTGGGTGCAGGACTATCACCTCATTCCGCTGGCCACTGAGTTGCGGGCGCTCGGGGTGCGGAACCGGATCGGCTTTTTCCTGCACATTCCCTGGCCGCCCCCCGATATCTGGTTCGCGTTGCCGGTTTACAGGCGTCTGCTGGAGGCCTTGACCGCCTACGACCTCGTGGGCTTTCAGACGCACCACGACGCCGACTACTTCGTCGCTGCGATCGAACGGGCCGGAATCGGCAGCCGCGTTTCGCCGGCTGTCGTCGCTGCGGGCGAGCGACGCTTTCAGGTCGGGACCTATCCCATCGGCATCGAGACGGAAGCCTTTGCAGCGCTGGCGCGCCGCGCTGCCGAGGGAGCCGTCGTCAAGCGCATGCATGCCTCGCTCGATGGCCGCGCGCTGATCATCGGCGTGGACCGCCTCGATTATTCGAAGGGCATCGACCACCGCATGCTCGCCTACGAGCGCTTCCTGACCAAGAACGAGGGATACCGCAAGAAGGTGGTGTTTCTGCAGGTCACGCCGAAGTCGCGCTCCGAAGTGCCCGAGTATGCGGCGATGCAGACCCAGCTCGCGCAGACCGCGGGCCGCATCAACGGCGCCTATGGCGACGTCGACTGGACTCCGATTCGCTATGTCAATCGTGCGATCCGCCGCTCCACGCTTGCCGGGCTCTACAGATTCGGGAACGTGGCGCTGGTAACGCCGCTCCGCGACGGAATGAATCTCGTCGCCAAGGAGTTCGTCGCGGCGCAGAACCCAGACAATCCCGGCGCCCTGGTGCTGTCACGGTTCGCGGGCGCCGCCCAGGAACTGGCCGGCGCCCTCATCGTCAATCCTTACGATCTCGAGAACACCGGCGAGGCGATCGCCCGCGCGGTCGCCATGGGCCGGGAGGAGCGCATCGCCCGCTGGCAACCCATGTTCGAACACCTCATGGAGAACGACGTGGATCGCTGGCGTGACGATTTCCTGAGCGCGCTCGAGACATGGCCGACTGCCGACGATCAGGCGATGGCCTCGTAGCACCGACTACGATGCGGCGAGCCATTCCTTGGCAGCGCGGATTTCGGCAATCGGAAATACGCGCACGTCGGCCGGCATCAGGCCATCCATCGCTTTCACCGCGCGATCGTAAGGACCCTCGTCGGCCACGAAAGCGATCCGCTCGAAATCACGAAAGTGACGCGTGCCAAACACTGCGTCGTCATACAGACCGCCGCGATCGTAGCCGGCAAAGTCCGAGGCCGCGACATAGAGCAGCCGCACCTTGCCGCGCTCTTCGAGCGCCGATTCGATTGTGGGCTCGAGAACCGCGCGCCGCTCCGCGTCGGTGACTTTCCCGTGGGCTTCGAAGCCGACCGCGCCAGCCGGGAGATTGTGGATAGTCTTGAACATGGTCCACTCCTCGTAAGTTCGTCCCTGCGCTCCTTTGATAGTCACCCCGTGCGATGCTTTGTTGACCGCATCTTGATCTTATTGTGGCCGGAGTCCTCGACGATGCCGGCTTGTGACTTTGCCGGTTATCGCGATAATCGCCGGTGCGACAATCGTCTGGAGAAAATCGGTGAAACGAAACGCCGTCGCCGCTCTTGCGATCACGCTGGCCTTCGGGGCGCTGTGCGCTGGTGCGTTTGCCGCAGTGCCGACCGCGAAGCAGCTTTTCGGCAAAGTATCGACACCGACTTCCGGCTCGACGCGGAGCATCGGCAGCTACGCCAAGGGGTGTCTTGCCGGCGCCGTGCCGTTGCCGCTCGATGGTCCCCACTGGCAGGTGATGCGTCTCTCGCGCAATCGCAATTGGGGGACCCCGGAGCTCGTCCACTATATCGAGCAATTCTCCAGTGACGTCGCCCAGGATGGCTGGTCAGGGCTCCTCGTCGGCGACATGTCGCAACCGCGCGGTGGTCCCATGCCGACGGGCCACGCCAGTCATCAGATCGGGCTGGACGTCGACATCTGGTACGTACCGATGCCCGATCACACCCTGACGCGCGATGAGCGGGAAACCAAGTCCGCTGTGTCGCTGCTCATGACCGGGCGGCTCAGCGTCGATCCTGCAAAATGGTCCGGTCTCGACGCGCGGCTGCTGAAGCGGGCGGCATCGTATCCCGATGTGGCGCGGATTTTTGTGAGCGCGGCGATCAAGAAGCAGCTCTGCGAATCAGCCGGCACCGACCGTGCCTGGCTGCGCAAGCTTCGTCCGTGGTGGGGTCACGACGACCATTTCCACGTCAGGCTCGAATGCCCACCGGGGATGGCCGGTTGCGAGGCCCAGGCTCCGGTTGGGCCCGGAGACGGCTGCGGCGCCGAGCTCGACTACTGGTTCCGTCCGCCGCCACCGCCGCCGAAAGTGCCGCCAAAGCCCAAGCCTGAACTCACGCTGGCGGATTTGCCTGCGCAGTGTCGGGAAGTGCTCGCCGATCCCGGCGCGGCGCCTACGCCGGTGGAAGCGAACGTTTCCACTCCGGCAAAAGGCGCGAACTAGCGCGAGCGTCGACTACTTGCGGTGGTTCAGCTCGATCCGCCGGGCAAACGATTTCGGGCGCCGGCGATAAAGGTCGCCGCCGAGGGCAAAGGCCTCGGCTTCCAGCACGTTGCGGCGGCGTGCGATAAGCGCGAGCTGGCGCATCAACGAGGGATCTCCAGCGGGCGAAAGCGCGAGCTTTTCAGCAAGCAGTGCCGAGTCATTGCCGAGACCAAGCGTGTCCCCAAGCCGATCGAGGCTCGGTGCGGTTTTTACCATCCGCTTCGGCAGGCGTTTGCGGGCAAGGCGGATGAGATGCCAGAGGTCCTTCACCGCTTTGCGCCAGCGGTGCAGATCGGGCGTCGAAAGAGTCGATTCCGCCTTGGTCATTGCCTTCCGTCCGCGGGCGTAAGCCTTGCGCATGGCGGCGGCGAGAACCGCGCGGCCGTCGAAATCCGGCGTCCAGGTCGCCACTTCCGCCATGACTTCGCCGAAGCGTTTGCTGATATCGCTGAGTGGCGTGCGCTCGTGATGCGCTGCCGCAGCCTCCGCATCGAGCGTGAGCGCCACGCGCGGGAATCCGGCCTCTTCGCCGCCCTCGGTTGTGGCAAGCTCGCGGGCGCTGGCAGCGGCGACATCGGCGTCCCGCGCGCCGGCCAGAACGCGAGCGGCCGCCGAAAGCTTGTGTCGCATGGCAACCGCCCGCTCTCCGTACACCGGCTCGAGCACCCGCAGCACCGTGCGGGACCGCTTCAGGCGCTGGCGCACGCGATGAATGCGCTCCTCGCGCGAGCCGGTTGCCGTCAATTCGCCGCGGGCGGCAGCGAGGTCGCGTGCGAGAAGCCGCAACAGAGCTTTGGCAATGTTTTCGCTGTTGCGGATGTGTTGGGTCATCGTCTTTGCCCGATCGCCAGAGCATTAGCACCGCGCGTTGCCGGCCGGCTGATGTAACGCAATCCGGCGCCTGATGGCGCCGGTGCATGCGTTCGGTTCGTGCAGATCGCTTTAAGCTGCCGTAATTCCCACAGGGCAGGAAACACCCGTGCCGCCGAGCCCGCAATAACCACCAGGATTCTTGGCAAGGTACTGCTGGTGATAGTCCTCGGCGAAATAGAACGGCGTGCGGTCGACGATTTCAGTGGTGATTTCGCCATACCCACCCGCGCGAAGTTTCTCCTGATAGGCGTTCCGCACCTGCTCGGCAATCCGGCGCTGGCCGGCATCTGCCACATAAATACCGGAGCGATATTGCGTTCCGATGTCATTCCCCTGACGCATTCCCTGCGTGGGGTCATGCGCTTCGAAGAATGCCTTCACGAGCGCCGCATAGGTGATCTTCGCGGGGTCGTAGACGACAAGCACCACCTCGTTATGACCGGTACGGCCGGTGCAGACCTCGCGATAAGTGGGATTTGGCGTATAGCCGCCCGCGTAACCGACCGCCGTGACATAGACGCCGGGGATCTTCCAGAACGCGCGCTCGGCGCCCCAGAAACAACCGAGACCAAATACGGCGGTCTCGAAGCCCGGCGGATAGGGTCCCTTCAGCGGGTGATGGTTGACGAAGTGCTCTTCCGCGGTGGGCAATGCATCGGCGCGGCCCGGCAGAGCACTCTCGGCTGTCGGCATGCCCAGCTTGCCACCGCCCAGAATATCCAGAATGTTCATCGCTCAACGTCTCCTTTCGGCCGGGTCGCCGGCCTGCCTGAAGCCACGGGATGGAACTTCACGCGAATGCGGATTGCGGTGTGCGCCGGCGCCCGACGTAACTCAGCACAAACCCGACCGCTCCCAAAATCAGCCAGGTCGGGAGCAGAAGCACTGACTGGATCAACGGGTTCCATATCCAGCCGCCCAGGTGCGGTTCAATGCTTTGCTGGATGAAGGTCTGGGCGGCAAGCAGGGTCGCGGGAGCCAGTGCGTGAAGCGTAGCGCCAAACGGCGTCAGCGTAAGGGCTGATGCGGCTATCGATTTGGCTGCGTCGATGGTTATTGCGACGAGCGCTCCCGCCACAAACCACAAGCCAATGAACCGCGGCACGAACAGAAGCATTCCGGTACGCCGTTTCGGCGCCTCCCGCGCTAGGCATAGGTGGGGAATGTGTTTTGCGGTGCAACCCGGCGCTTCGTCAACTCCCGGCGAGGCGCGCGTGAACGCTTGCCTCGCGGCCACCTCCGACTATAGTGCGCCCCCTGCCCGGAGGGGTGGCCGAGTGGCTGAAGGCGCACGCTTGGAAAGCGTGTTTGCGGGAAACCGTAACGCGGGTTCGAATCCCGCTCCCTCCGCCAGTTTCACCTGACCAAACGTTCTCTACCTGCGTCTGAAGGCGAAGCGGTCAAACGGTTTGCGGGCTTCCGTGAGAGGAGCTGTGGACTGTGCTGCTGCAAACCGAACGGGACCTGGTTCTCTCCTAGCCCTTTTTCTCCGGACCTGTGGACTACGATCCGCTTGGTACACGGGTACAGGGACAGCAAAATCAAACGCTTATGCTGAACCCAAGCTGCGCCAATTGGATATCGATTTGGTCGCCGAGAGGTCCCGCTATTCGGCGATTTCTTCGTCGGCTGCGTCCCGCATGCTTGAGGCGAAGACGCTCGGCGCTGCTTTTGACGGGGCGAACAGAACCGGCCACCAAAATGGCGCGCCTCTCCAACCGTCTTCCTCCTGCCCATCTTGGCGCGACAGCACAAGAATTGGTTGGTAGCCGACAATCTTCCGGACAGTTGCGCGGTCCTGCATGGTGTGGGGCGCGTCGGAGAAACGCCCTTCCGCGCGTTTCCAACTCAGCTTCCGTCCCGTTCCGCCGACGACCAGGCACTCGCCCTTTTCCTCCGGTGGCGGAG
>CAYOUO010000010.1:0-3762 GCA_964407155.1 uncultured Hyphomicrobiales bacterium
CGCGGGCGGGTCCGGCCCTGCCGCCGCCCGCCCCGAAATTTTCTACCGGTCTCTATCCCCGACGCTACCGGCCCCGTCTTAAGCCACGCTTAACCCTGCCGGCAACCCCATTGGCCGCGCCCGGCGCGCGCAGCCCAGGCCGTGCTCACAAGGCGCGCATGCCGCGGCCCGAGGGCGCGCCGAATCCTTCGATCAAAGCTTCGGTTCCCTCGCTTCTGGCAAGCTGCTGCTTGATGTCCGCCAGCCGGGCGAAATTCTCGTCGCTGAGGTCAAGGGCCAGCGCCGCTTCCGCATCCCGGAGTTCCCTATGTAACGCCCGCCGCCGCTGGTGCAAGGCCAGCGCCTGCACCCAGGCCTGATTTGCATCGGCATCGGCGGCTTCGGGCGTCGCCGGCCAGTATCCCGCCGCCTCGATCTGCGCCTCCAGCCTTTTCAGCAGGGGGCCGAAGCGCCCGCCGGCGAGTTCACCGGCGACCGAAGCGCCCTGACCCTCGTCGTGGGCAACCGCATCCACCACCGCGGCGCGCAGGGCATCGAGCTCGGCGCTGGAAAATTCGATGTGCGCGAAGGCATCGAGGTGATCCTCGAGCAGCGCGGGATGATTGAGCACGGTCATCACCAGCGCCGCTTCGCGCAGCGGGAAGGCATTGCGCCCGGCGAGCAGCCCCGAGCGGCGGAGCCTGTCGGACACGGGAATGGGCGCGCGGGCGGAACTGCGCGCCGCCGCAAACGGGCGGCTCGAGCCACGACGTTCGGAGAAGTTGCGGTCGCCATAGCCGCGGGCGGCGGGAGCGGCGCGCGTCTCGACCGGCGGAAAGAAGGCGAGCACGCGCTCGGCGAAAGCCTGCACGTAGTGCCGGCGCACGCTCTCGTCGGCGATCGCCTTCGTGATGTCGCGGAGCTTCGCTTCCAGTGCGGCGCGACGCTCGGGCGTATCGAACACGCCAGCCTCGGTCTCGCGCGTCCAGATGAGATCGACCAGCGGCCGCGCAGCAGCGAGCACGCCGGCCATCGCGTCGTACCCGCCGGCGCGGATGAGATCGTCCGGGTCCTGGCCGGAGGGCAGGAGCGCGAAGCGCAGCGACTTGCCGGGCTGGATCAGCGGCAGCGCGAGATCGGCCGCGCGCCAGGCGGCGCGCACGCCGGCCTTGTCGCCATCGAAGCAGAGGATCGGCTCGTCGGCCATGCGCCAGAGAATCTGGAGCTGGCGCTCGGTGAGCGCGGTGCCGAGCGGCGCGACCGTGTGGCGGAAGCCTGCGCCGACCATCTGGATGACGTCGACGTAGCCCTCGACCGCGATGACGGTGCCGGCGTTATGGGCGGCCTTGCGCGCCTCGGCGCCGTTGTAGAGCAGCGAGCCCTTGTGGAAGAGCTCGGTCTCCGGCGAGTTCAGGTACTTTGCCGGCACATCGGCGCTGAGGGCACGCCCCCCAAAACCAACGATGCGGCCGCGAAAATCGGCGATCGGAAAAATGACGCGGTCGCGGAAGCGATCGAACGAGACGGGAATGTCATCGCCGGAGACGATGAGACCGGCGGCGATCATGTCGGCCTGCGTCACGTTCTGTGCGGCGAGGTGCTCCTTCAGGCTGGCGCGATCGGGCGGCGCATAGCCGATGCGGAAGCGGCGCTGCAGCTCAGGCCCGAGACCGCGGTTCTGGAGATAGCCGCGGGCGGTGGCGCCGGCGCGGCCCTGCAGCGCGGTCTCGAAGAATTTCGCCGCGAGCTCCATCACCTCGTGGAGGGTGGCGCGCTCGCGGTCGCGCTCCTCCTCGCGCTCGTCGCGCGCCGGCATGGCGACGCCCGCCTCCGCCGCCAGCCGCTCCACCGCCTCGGGGAAGGAAAGGCCCTCCGTCTCCATCAGGAAGGTGAAGATGTCGCCGTTCTTGCCGGCCGAGAAATCGAACCACTTGCCCTTGGTGTCGTTGACGAAGAACGACGGCGTCTTCTCGGCATTGAACGGCGAGAGGCCGGCGAACTCGCGGCCCTGCTTCCTGAGCTTCACCCGCCGCCCGACCACCGCCGACGCCGGCAGGCGCTGGCGGATCTCATCGAGGAAGGAATCGGAAAAGCGCATGGGTGCGGGGCGTGGCTCGGACGGACTTTGGGCGCGATGGCGCGTGAGCGAATCGCGGCAGCGAATCAGGAGAGGCGATTCGCGGGATTATACGGAACCGTATGGTGGCGGGAGCAGGGCGGGGCCTTCTAGAAGGGCGGGGGTAGGCTTGTGCCCGGAATAAACAGGGAAATGCGCGAAGGAAGTAGGGCGGATTAGCCGCAGGCGTAATCCGCCGGCTTCAAAAGCACGCGGCGGAATACGCTACGCTATTCCGCCCTACCGGGTTCGTGTCGCGTGTCCAAATCGATCGCGCCGGCTCCCGGATTTCGGCTGGCGTTTATCCTTGGGCCGGCCGAAGGCCGGATCCGGGGGCCGGAATGACGGAGAGGCCGGGATTATTTGAAGTGCGAGCGAAAATGGGCCGCCACTGGCGTCCGCTCGCACGCGGGACTAGCCTCGGTGGCGAGACGGAAAGGCCGGGCGGCGGCGACAAAGTCAACAGCCGGTCGCGGGGAGAATCGGGATGGGGCGGGGGACGAGACGCGCAGCGCGCGCAATTCGCATCGGCGTGCTGACGGTCACGGCAGCAGGCGCGATGGCGACGATGCTGATGGCATCCGCCGCATTCGCCGCCGATCCTTCGGGGACGTGGCTGTCGGAGAGCGGCAAGACGAAGGTCCACATCGCGCCATGTGGTGTCGCGTTTTGCGGGACGATCGTGTGGGTCGCGGGGCCGCAGCAGAACGACGTCAACAATCCGAACGCAGCGAAGCACGTGCGTCCGCTCGTCGGAAGCACGATGATCTATGAAATGAAGCCGGACGGCGACAGCTACAAGGGCGCGCTCTACGACTACACCTCGGGCAAGACGTACACCGGCAAGCTGAAGGCGAACGGCGATACGCTCGAGCTTTCCGGCTGTGTGCTCGGCGGGCTCATCTGCCGCTCGGAGAACTGGTCGCGCGCGAAGTAGGCGGCGTGTTCAAGACCCGCGCCGTCATCGCCCCGGCTGGACCGGGCGATCCACGCCATTCCGTTTGGGACAGGCGCGATGTTGGTGGCGTGGCATCGCCATGGCATGGATGGCCGGGTCAAGCCCGGCCATGACGACGGTGAGTGATGCATCGCCGTTCACTCCCGCGTAAGCGGGAGTCCGACCATCGCGGGGCGTGGAACGCAGGCAGGGCGCGATCTGTCTTCTTTGCGGCGTGCCGGCCGAACCGTCGGCTGGATTCCCGCTTGCGCGGGAATGAGCGGGTCATAACTCACGTTGCGAATGAATCTGGATTCCGGCGTTCGCCGGAATGACGGAGAGCGTGGAGACTACGGGGCGACCACGAACCGTTCCAGGAACGCGTTGCGGAATTTGCCGGCCGGATCGTGCTGCATGGCGAGCGCGCGGAAATCGGCGAGGCGGGGATAGCCGGCGCGGACCTTTTCCGGCGCCATCGCGAACACCTTGCCCGCGTGGGGCAGCGGCGAAACCGGCGGGAGCGCGCATTCGAGCAACGGCAGCGCGCGCTCCACGGCCGGCCAGTCGCGATGGAAGGTGAAGTGGAAGGCGGCGATGTTGCGCCGATACGCGGGACTGAGCCAGAGGTCGTCGGCGGCGATGGCGCGGATCTCGGAGATGATGAGGGCGGAAGCCAGCCTGTCGCCGAGCGCGCGCAGCGCCGCGATGGCCGCAACCGCATCCTCGCGCG
>CAYOUO010000011.1:0-9439 GCA_964407155.1 uncultured Hyphomicrobiales bacterium
GTCGCTGTATGCTGAAGCTCGTTCACCGCGATGACCGAACCCAGCGTCGTCACCTTGAGCAGGTTGGCAAATTCGTTGACGAACGGCGGCACCATCTTCTGGATCGCCTGCGGCAGCACGATGCGGCGAAGCGCGCGCATGCGCGACATGCCGAGCGAGTAAGCGGCGGCGAACTGGCCGCGGTCGACGGCGCCGATGCCCGCGCGGAAGATTTCGGCGACGTAGGCGCCTTCATGGACCCCCAGCGCGATGATCATCGTGCTGGTGGAACTGAGCTGGAGGCCGGTGAGGATCGGCAGGCAGTAGTAGATCCAGACGATCTGGACCAGTGCCGGCGTGCCCCGGATGAACTCGATATAGGCCGTCATCGCGTAGCGCACCGGAGCCGAGCGCGACTCGCGGCCAACTGCCGCCGGCAGGCCGATGACGAGACCCATCGCGGCGGAACCGAAGGTCAACTGTAGAGTTTTGAGCGCGCCGTTGACGAAAACGGGCCAGTAAGGCGCCAATACTTCGAAATGCCAAACATACGCCAAGCGCCGATCCCTCGAAGGCGTAGCCAATACTTCTAGCGCATTACGAACTAGCTATGGTTGCGATGCTCGACTTTTCAATTCGCCACCGTTGCTGCAAAACTTGAGTGACAGTCAACTTTTTAAGTTGTAATTCATCCCGTGGTCAAGCCGAAAATGCGCATCGTCATCAGGAAAATCCCGGATTTTCGCTGGCGGACGATGGGCGAGGGGGAGCGCGATGTCGAAGATCAAGGTGTTGTTGGCGGGAGAATCCTGGGTCAGCGCTGCGACCCACTACAAGGGGTTCGACCAGTTCGCGAGCGTCACCTTTCATCTCGGCGCCGAGCCGCTGGTTGCCGCGCTTGCGGGCTCCGACATAAGCCTGACCTACATGCCCTCGCACGAGGCTCAGACGAACTTTCCGTCCACGCTCGAAGGCCTGTCCGACTATCAGGTCATCGTGCTTTCCGACATCGGTGCGAACACACTGCTGCTGCACCCCGACACATGGATCAAGAGCCTGCGAACGCCGAACAGGCTGAACCTGATCCGCGATTTCGTTCGTGCCGGCGGTGGCTTGGTGATGATGGGCGGATACTACTCGTTCCAGGGCATCAACGGCGGAGCGCGCTATCGCGGCACGCCCGTTGAGGAGGTGCTGCCGGTCGAGATCATGCCGTACGACGACCGCGTCGAAGTGCCCGAAGGCTTTGCGCCGGTCGTGAAGGATCGCCGCCACGCGGTCGTCGCCGGGCTTGACGGCGATTGGCCGTATCTTCTCGGCTTCAATGAAGTGACCGCAAAGAAAGGAGCGGAGCTCATCGCCACGGTCTCCTCCGACTACGGCGAAAAGCCGCTCCTCGTCGCCGGTACCGCAGGCAGGGGCCGCACGCTCGCCTGGACGTCCGATATCGGTCCGCACTGGCTGCCGCCGGACTTCATTGCCTGGCCGGGATATGCCCGGCTCTGGAAGCAGGCGCTGCTTTGGGCCGCCGGCGCCGCGAGGGGAACCGGCAGCCGTTGAGCGCGAGGCGGGACGGCGTCGCTATCCTCGGAGTGTATATCGCCGACCTTGCCTTTCGAACCGAGCGGATGCCGAGGATAGCTGCGCGCGTTTCCGAGCGTGCCGACGACGCCCCTGGCGCCGCCGGCGCATACTGGGTTTGGGCTTCGGCTGACTAGACGGACTGTGGCCGGGACTTTTCCCCAAGGCATCGGGGATCAAATTCGCATCCGAAGGCGTTCACTGCCTCTGAGTGGCGGATTACGCCGTGCTCAAGCGCATTGAGTGACCGGAGCGGGAAGCTGCCTGATCAACCTAAGAGCGAAAAATGCGTGGTGCTCGTCGTCGAGGACGAGCCGCTCATTCGCTTGGATGCCGTCGATATGGTTTTATCGGCGGGCTTCGAGGCAGTCGAAGCGTCCACCGCCGATGAAGCGATACGTATCCTCGAAGCGCGCAGGGATATCTGCGTTGTTTTCACAGATATCGACATGCCCGGCTCAATGGACGGGCTGAAGCTCGCCGCTGCCGTCGCCAAGCGGTGGCCTCCTATCAAGCTCATCCTCACATCCGGACATATCCGCATATCGCCGAACCAACTTCCGCCCGGTGGGCGGTTCTTCGCAAAGCCATATCGACAGCACGACATTGCGGGCACGATTCGTGAAATGCTCCCGCGCCAATAGGGTCCGTATGGCATCCTGATCTCGCGCGCCACGCAGCGCATCGATATGGATGGGCGCGCTTCGTCGACCGCCGGTTCCGATCGCAGCGCCGTTCGATCGTGACGAGCGGATCGGTAGCCCGCGCACAGACGCAGTTATTTCTGTAAGCCCAGGAATTGGCCCCCATCCAAACGGAAGCTCGCGCCGTTCACGAACCGGGCTTGTGCCGACAAGAGGAACAGAACGACATCTGCGATGTCCTCTTCGGTTCCCCAGCGCGCGTGTCCCATATCCTGCCGCTTCAGGAGCAAATCCTTCGCCGCATCGAAGTCCAGACCTTCCGCGTCGGCCAAGGCCTGTACGCGAGCCCGCCACGGACCGGTCAGGATGTAACCGGGCAGAATACAATTGACGTTGATACCATCCGGGAGCAGCTCGGTGGCCAAATAGCCGCTCATCGTGACCATTCCAGAATTGGCAATTGCGGTGACCGCGGCCCCCGGCATGATCCGATGCGCAGTCACTCCGGAGATGTTCACGATACGCGCCTGATCGCTCTGCCGGAGCGCCGGCAGAGCCGCCCGAACCAGCGCCAACGGCCCGACGATCTTCGTATCGAGGCCCTCACGCAGGGCGGCGGCGTCCAGCTTCATGATCGGGCCACCGCCAAATCGCCCGGCATTATTTATGACGGCATCCAGCCGACCGTATCTTTGCAGAACCGCATCAACCGCTTCGCCGACTTTTCCTACTGCGGAAACGTCGCATTGGACAAAGAAACCATTGCCGCCGTGAAGCTCCTTGGCGACTGCGTTGCCCGTTTCGGCGTCGCGCGACAGCACAGCGACGTTCGCACCTTCCCGGGCCACTGCGATGCTTATCGCCTTCCCGATACCCCGATTACCGCCGGTTACGACGACAACCCGGCCATCCAATCCCAAGTCCATCAATGTCGCTCCATAGAATGCAAGGTCGAATCCATATGCGAAAAGTCAGATTGTCGACCCGCGCCCCATATTCATCGGGACCGCCGTTGTCGAATCCGCTGGGGGGTGTGGGAACGGCTTGTTGCACATTTTCGCCCTCATGGGCGCACCATCACCTTGACATCTCCGACGGATGGGTTGCCGCTGAGCTCCGCGGGCAATTCCTCCAGCGTGATAGTGCGGGTGATCAACGGAGCGAGGCGCAAAGCGCCGGAAGCAATCATCTCAGCCGCGCGGCGCTGTGTATGGGGGTTGAGGTAAGCCGACTCGAGCCTGATTTCGCGCGTCAATAGATCCCACGGCTCGATTGCGACCTGCTGACCCTCGCGGGTGTGCCGGAGACATTCGGGCAAGCTTTGGCGTGCCTCGACCGGATCGCTCATCGCCGGATCGACGCTGTGAGTCGCGCCCAACGTTTCGCCCAACGCGCGACGCGAAGCCTGCCGCGTTGACAGGATAACCGTCCCTGCACCGGCGAGCCGTGCCAGCTGCACCATGATGAGCCCGATCACGCCGCCGCCGAATATCGCCACGCTGTCGCCCGATTTGATCTTCGCCACGTCCATGCCGTGCAGGCAGCAAGCCAGCGGTTCTGAAAATGCCCCCTCCAGCGGATCGAGGCTTTCGGGGAGCACGATTGCCTGCTTCTCCGGCACGATCGCGTATTCGGCAAAGCCGCCATCCCGCGTCACGCCAATCGCCTGAAGATTGGCGCACAGGTTCACCCGTCCTTCGCGGCATGCAGCGCAATACCCGCACGCGATGTTGGGGTCGGCGGTGACGCGATCACCCGGCTTCACACGCGCCACGCCCGGACCTGTTGCCTCGACGATCCCACAGAACTCGTGGCCCAGTGTCACCGGCAGCGCAGTGGGATATTCGCCGCGAAACATGTGCCGGTCCGAACCGCAGAGTCCAGCGGCCTCGATCCGCACCAGCAGGTCGCCTGTCTTCGGGACAGGTCGCGGGACGTTTTCGACGGCCATCTCCTGCGTTCGCCTGAGCCGCGCCGCCTTCATGACTGCTCCCGTTCCTTGCTTGCTGCCTGTCGAGCGCCGACCACCAAGGCGTCGCTGTGCCAATCACCATAGCGCGAAGGAGCCTCCGATAGGGTTCCCGCACTACTTCACCGCGCCAGCGGCCATCCCTCTGATGATGTAGCGCTCGAGAACAATGCCGACGACGATCAACGGCACGATCGCGGCAAAGCTGAGCGCCGCCATCGACCACCAGGAGATGCCCTGAGAGCCGGTCTGACTGGCAACCATCACCGGTATCGTCACGGCGTTCGTGCCGGTCAGCAGGGCTGCGAAGAAATACTCGTTCCAGGTCAGGACAAGCGACAGGATGAAGGCGGCGACCATGCCGGGCAGCGCGATCGGCAGAACGATGGTGAGGAAGGCGCCCCAGATCGACAGGCCGTCGACCAAGGCCGCTTCCTCGAGTTCGATCGGGATCGAGCCGAACTGGTCGCGCATGATCCAGATGACGATGGGAAGCACCGTCAACGTGTAGAGCATTATCAGCCCGATGCGGGTGTCGAGCAGCGCCAGGCCCTTGTAGACGACGAGGAACGGCAGGGCGAGGACGACGGGTGGCAGGATCAGCTGCGAAAGGAAGAAGAATAAAATGTCGGGGTTGCGCATGTAGCCGAACTTGTAGCTGAAGCGGCTGAGCCCGTACGCGGCGCAGCTTCCGAGCGCCACGGCGAGAGCAGAAGACGCCAGCGCCGCGATCGCCGAGTTGATGAAGCGCTTCAGAAACTCGTCGCGCACCGTAGAGATCTGGCCGATGGTATCGGGCGACAGACCAAGCGATCGCCAGCCGAGCCATTTTGGCATGAAGTCCAGCCACGGCACGATATGGCCGCGCATCACATCGGGGGCGGCCTTGAAGGAGGTCGAGATAGTCCAGTAGATCGGAAAGAGGCAGATGATGGTCCAGATAATCAGGACCGCATAAATCGCCAGTCGGCCGGCGACGCGACGGGTGCTGAAAGCGCGATCGGCCGGTGTGTCGTGGAAGATCTGCACAGACGCACCCATCTCAATACCTCGGGTTCATCCAGCGGTTGACGATCTTCATCAGGAGGGTCATGGCCAGCACGATGATGACTAGGTAGACCATGGCGAGCAGCGTGCCGTATCCGACATTCGAGCGGTCGCGGTAGACGCGAAAGATATAGCTCGTCACCGAGTCGGTCGCGCCGCCGGGGCCGCCCGACGTCACCGTGATGATGATGTCGGCGAGCTTCAGCTTGAAGATGATGCGGATCATCACGGCGGTGATGGAGACCGGCAACATCAGCGGAAACGTCACCTCCCAAAACGATTTCCAGGCCTTGGCACCGTCGACGCGGGCGGCCTCGAGAAGCTCGCGGGGGATCGACTGCAGGCCGGCCAGGATCATGATCATCATGAAAGGAATGAAGGTCCAGGCATCCATCGCCTCGATCGTTGCGCGTGCGACCCACGGGCTGTCGAAGAAAGCGGGATTGGACCAACCGAGGAAGCGCGCGAAATGGGCCAGAGGACCGAAGCGAGTCTCCATCATCGACTTGCCGATCATCCACGAAACGGCGACCGGCGACAGCATCAGGGGCAGAAGGAAAGCGACGCGAAAGAATTTGCGCGCCCGGATATCGGCGGCCAGCGCCAGGGCCAGGCCGAACGCGATCACATATTCGAACGCGATCGCCAGCACGTAGTAGACCATGTTGAGGAGAGCGTTCCAGTAGAACGAATCTCCCCACATCTGTCGAATATTGGCGAGACCATTGAAATGCGGGCCTTCCAGAGAGGCCAGGTTCCAGTCTGAAAAGGCGATGGAGATGCCGAAGATCAGCGGAAACACCACCATCGCGATGACGAAGAGAACTGCAGGCAGGACGAACAGGACCCGCTTGCCCTGTTCGCCGCGCAGCACCACCTGGCCCCAGCAAAGGCCGATGGACCAGACGACATAGGCGTACAGCACCGGTCGCCAGTTGGCGAAGCCGACGTCGAGAACGTTGTATGATTGCAGGATCCGGAGCGCGACGGTGACGACCAGCGCGGCGAAGGTGCCCCAGATGAGGACAAGTCCAAAGGACCGCCGACGCGAAGATATCGCGTCGGCGGTTACCACGTGAAGCTGGTCGCCTTCAGCCACTCTGCATTCCCCAGATTGGACAGCCCTGCGGGCTGCCGCGGCCCTTACATGCCCAGCGAGGCCTTGTAGAGCTTGATCTGGTTGTCACGACCGATCTGATCGGTCAGCTTTTCCCACGCTGCAGCGATGGCATCCGCCGTCTCCTGCGCCGACTTGTATTTGCCGGCGTAGCCCTTGGCGAGTTCGTCCTCGGCGACCGAATAGTACTGGAAGATGCCGGGGATGCGCGGCTCGATGGCACCGTTCGGATGATTGTAGCTGCCGAACTGGCTGTCCAGGTAGTTGGTGATGAAGGCGCGATCGTAGCCGGCCTCCACCCATTCGTCGATGTTGTGCTGCGAGTTCCGGTAGCACTGGAAGCCCGACGGGTAGCAGGAGGTCCACAGCGCCAGATCCTTGCCGCCGAGATGGGCTGCGGCCGACCACGCGGCCTTCTGCTTCTTGGGGTCGGCGTCAGCGCGGGCCATGACATAGACGCCCCAGCCGAGATAAGCGAGGTTGGGTGCGTAGTTCGCGCCGGAGGGAAGCTTTTCCCACTTGCTGGTCTTGTTGTTGTAGACGTCTTCCGAGCCCGGCAGGATCGAGAAGGCGGCAACGTCGCCGACCACCGAGCTGTCGGATGTCTTCGCATCGGCTCCCACATCGCCCCACCACACCACCATCGAGCCGGTGCCGGCGAGGAACTGCTGGAAGGCCGTGGTGCCCGGATCGGCGTTGATCTGATCCGGCGGCTGGTCCGCCATTACGTCCATCACGTCCTGGATGGCGCGCACGAAGGCCGGATTGTTGACGTACGGCTTCATCGTCTCGGGATCGAACAGCCAGGCCTTGCTGTCGGGGTGCTTGGCATAGGCAGTCGCCCGGCTTTCCAGGAAGTAGAAGCCGAAGCCGCCCCATCCCTTGAGCGGATCGAGGTAGCCATAGGCTGCGCCGCCGCCCAGCGGGTCCTTCTTTCCCTTGAGGAACTTGGTGACCTCTTGCACTTCCGACCACAGCACCGGTGCTTTCCAGTCGCCTTTGTGGCCCTCATCCTTCCAGGCCTTGGCCAGGACGGCGTCTTTGAAGTAGTCGCTGCGGTAGTTGAAGTTGTGGCAGTCGCCGTCGATCGAGACGCGATAGGTCTTGTCGCCCCAGGTCCCCACGGGGGCCTTCAGGTAACCGACATAATCATCCATGTCGATCGCCTTCATGACCCAGTCGGGCATCGCCGACAACAGACCCTTGCCGGCGGTATCGCCCTCGAACGGCGCGCCCATCTCGATGATGTCGAAGTCCACCGTCTTGGTCGCGATCGACTGCTGCAGTCTGGCGTTGTAGTCGGCCTGGGCGAGATCGATCCAGCTGATCTTGGCGCCGGTATACTGCTCCCACGACTTCAGGAAGCCGCGGAACAGGAAGTTGTGCTGGTTCTGGTTGTTGAGCCCCATGAAGGTCAGCTCAACGCCGCTGAACTCGCCTTGCTTGACCAATTCCTTGGTTGGCCCGAGGCACATCTCGCCTACCTTTTGCCAGTCGGCATCGGTCGGCGATCCGTGGCCCACACCGGGAATCTGCAAGATTGCCTTGCGCAGCGCCGCAGCGTCGTCGGCATAGGCCGGCCGGACGCTCGTTCCAGTGAAGACGCCGCCCATGGCGGCGGCTGCGCCGGTGGCCGCGACTCCCTGGAGCAAGCTCCGACGAGTGACGCGACTGCGCCAGATCGCGTCGTACAGATCCGCTTTCATTGTTCTCTCCCTTTTGTGACGCGATCGCCTTCACCGCGACCGCTTATGTCGCCACTTTTTCCACTTCCAACGAACCTAGCGAGAGCAGCGTAGCACCGGCCCGCGCCGACGCACAGTGGACAGCCTCCCGGGCAATCGCTAGTCGTTGGCGAGCAAAAATTCAGGAGGAGCGGATGGCAGACGTCCGCGTGCGCTCGCTTCACAAGTCCTTCGGCGCGGCCGAAATACTGCACGGCCTCGACCTGGACGTGGAGGATGGCGAATTCGTTGTCCTGGTCGGTCCCTCGGGGTGCGGCAAGTCGACCCTGCTGCGCATGATCGCCGGGCTGGAGGAAATCACCAGGGGCACGATCCACATCGGCGAAACGCTGGTGAACAATCTGCCGCCCGCCGAGCGCGACATCGCCATGGTGTTTCAGAACTACGCGCTCTACCCGCACAAGACGGTGGCCGCGAACATGTCGTTCGCGCTGCGCATACGCAAGATGACCAGGTCGGAGATCGAGGTGCGGGTCAAGCAGGCCGCCGAGGTGCTGGGGCTGACCCAGTACCTCAATCGCTACCCGCGCTCGCTCTCAGGCGGGCAGCGGCAGCGGGTGGCGATGGGCCGGGCCATCGTGCGCGACCCGAAGGTATTTTTGTTTGACGAACCGCTCTCCAATCTCGACGCCATGCTCCGCGTGCAGATGCGCACTGAAATTCGCGAGCTTCACCAGCGGCTCAGCACCACCACCGTGTACGTCACCCACGACCAGATCGAGGCGATGACCATGGCCGACAAGATCGTGGTCATGCAGTCCGGCAACATCGAGCAGATAGGCGCTCCCCTCAATCTCTACGACCGGCCGGCTAACACGTTCGTGGCCGGGTTCATTGGCTCGCCGTCGATGAACTTTCTCGATGCGCGCATCGTCCTGAACAGTGACGGACCGTGTGCGCGGGTCGACGACGTCGATCTTCACATCACGGCGCGCCAGGGACTGACGGACGGTCAGCCCGTGCGGATCGGCATCCGGCCGGAAGATCTCGCGGTGACCGAAACCGGTTTGCGCGGTCAGATTATGGTGGTCGAACCCACCGGTTCCGAAATTCACCTGGTGGTCCGTTCGGGGAGCCACGAACTGGTTTCCGTCGTGCGCAGCCGCGAGTTCCGGTCCGGTCAGGCCGTGTCGCTGTCGGCGGCGCCGGACCGCGTTCACGTCTTCGACGCCGCGACCGGTCAACGAATCGAATAGCCGATCATCAACGGCCACTGCACGGAGGGAAGATCGTTGCTCAAAGGTTTGGATCCCAGGCTGAATGCCGACGTTCTCTACGTCTTGCGCGCGATGGGGCACGGCGATGTGCTCGTCATCGCCGACACCAATTTCCCGTCCGATTCGATAGCGCGCGCGAC
>CAYOUO010000012.1:0-12483 GCA_964407155.1 uncultured Hyphomicrobiales bacterium
CCGGCCGCGCCACCATCCTGCGCGATGGACGCACAGTTTTCGTCGGCGCCGCGAGCGACCTCGACGATGAGGCGATCGTCGCGCACATGATCGGCGGCGATCGCACCGCGCACGCCGTCACCCCGGCACCGGTTGCGGCCACGGCGCGCAGCGACAGTGAGCCGGTCCTGAAAGTTGACCGCCTCGTCGTCGACCGCCTGTCCGAGCTCAGCCTCGAGCTTCGTCCCGGCGAGATACTGGGCATCGCCGGCCTCGCCGACTCGGGCATCGCCGAACTGCCGCAGGTCCTGAGCGGCGCGGCCGCCCATCGCGGCGGCGCGGTCAGTGTGAACGGACGAGTGCTGCCGCGGCGTGGCAATCCGCAGGCGTCGATCAGGGCGGGACTGGCCGTGCTGCCCGCCGATCGCCTCCGCTCCGGCGGCATCGCGACGCTGCCTGTCTCCGACAATATCGCGCTTCCCGACGTCGACCGGTATTTCCTCAGGCCGGCACGCGAGCGCGCCATGGTCGCCGATGTGATCACGCGGTTCGATGTGCGTCCGCCGGTCCCCGACACGCTGTTCGGCCGGCTGAGCGGCGGCAACCAGCAGAAGGCGCTGCTCGGCAAGTGGCTGCACCTCAACCCATCGGTGCTGGTGCTGGACGACCCCACCTCGGGCGTCGATCCCGGCGCGCGCGAGAAGATCTTCGAGGTCCTCCGTCAGGTCGCCGCCAACGGCATCGGCATCCTTTTCTTCTCGACCGAGCCCGAGCAGCTTGCCGCGCTTTGCTCGCGCGTGCTTGTACTGCGCGACGGCGTCGTCGCCACCGAGCTCAGCGGCTCCGACCTGAAGCACGAAACCATCAGCCAATGGTGCTACGCATGAAGTCGGCAACGACGATCGAAAGAGTGACCCCGGGCGACAGGCGGCGGGACGAGCCCCAGAGCCGGCAGTGGAGCTTCGCCACGATCGTCTTCAGCCGCTATGCCAGCCTTGTCCTGCTGGCGGCGATGATCGTCGGATTCTCGCTGGCCAGCAGCCAGTTCCTCACCGTGCGCAATTTCCAGAATGTGCTGGTCGTCCAGTCGGTCGTCAGCTGCATGGCGTTCGCGGCGATCATTCCGCTCATCATCGGAGAGTTCGATCTCTCACTCGGCTATCTCATCGGCTTTCTGGCGATGATCGGCGCCTATCTCGGTGGCGCGCATTTCGGCGCCGGCGTGGTGATCCCGGTGATGCTGATCGCCGGCGTTATCGTGGGCGTCATCAACGGGCTGCTCACCGTTCGCCTCCACATCAGTTCGTTCATCGCCACGCTCGGCACCGGCATCCTGCTCAGCGGCATGACGCTGGGCATCAGCGGCGGACAGGTCCTCTTCAGCGGCATTCCCCGTCTGATTACCCAGATCGGGCAGGGCAGCATCTTCGGACTGGGCCCGGCGGTATGGCTCACCATTCTGCTGGCGCTCATCCTCTTCTTCGTCCTCGAGCACACGCCGCTGGGGCGCAAGCTCTATGCCATAGGCGGTTCGGAGCGCGTGGCGTTCCTGGCCGGCCTGCCGGTCGGTGCCCTCAAGGTCGCGTCGTTCGCCATCTCCGGCTTCCTCGTCGGCATCGGGGCGATCTTCGCCCTCGGCCAGAGCGGTGCCGCGAACGCCGGCTTCGGTCCCGAACTGCTGCTGCCGGCCTACGCCGCTTCCTTCCTCAGCGTCATCACCTACCGGCCGGGCTACTACAACATCCCGGGCATCGTCGTGGCCATCCTGCTGCTCGCCGTGGGCTTCAACGGGCTCAACCTGCTCGGCGCGCCCTTCTGGGCGCAGCCCATCTTCAACGGCGCGGTGCTGCTCATCGCCGTGGTGACGGCGCGGGCGGAAAGCCGTCACATCCGCAAATAGCTGCGGATCACGTCTGCATTGTCGATTGGCTGAGAAGCGGGCGTCGAAGCCTTTTGCGCCCGTGATGGTCCGCGACGTCGGACCGCGCGATCTTCCCGCAACAATCGCCCCGGCGAGGGTCGTTCGTCGGCTCCAGTCCAAGCTGGACTGTTTCGCCCAAGCGCCTTGCCGCGTTCGCGATAACGATGGTCGAAGCCGACGCTGATCGGCGCGGGAGGAAACAGGCTAATGGAAGCTGCCACCGTCTTGACGGTGTCGAATCTGCGCAAGGTCTTCGGCGGGATTCAGGCGCTCAAGGGCGTGGACTTCGAGCTGCGTGCGGGTGAAATTCACGCGCTCTGCGGCGAGAACGGCGCGGGCAAGAGCACGCTCGTGCGCTTGATCGCCGGGCTGATGGTTCCTGACGAAGGTGAAATCCGCATCGCCGGCAAGGTGCTGAAGCCGGGACGGCTCACCGATTCGAAGCTCGTCTCGGTCGTCTATCAGGAACTGTCGATCATCCCGCATCTTTCGGTGCTCGACAACGTGCTGCTGGGCGACACCGACGTCCGGCAGCTTTACCTGCGTGGGCGCTACGCGCCGCTCGTCCGCAAGACCCTCGATCAGCTCGGGCTCGGCGACGTTCCGCTCGATCTGGAGGCGGGGCAGCTCACGATCGCCGAGCAGCAGCTGCTCGAGATCTGTCGCGCGATCACGCGCGGCGCGCAGGTGCTGATCCTCGACGAACCGACCGCGAGCCTGTCGGACGCCGAGATTCAGCGCGTTTTTGCGACGGTCCGCTGGCTGCGTGAGCGGGGAACCGCCGTGATCTACATCAGCCACCGCTTGCCGGAAATCTTCGCGCTCACCGACCGGGTGACGGTATTCCGCAACGGCGAGCGCGTTCGCACCAAGCCGACGGCGGAATGGACGAGCGAGGAACTCGTCGCCGAAATGATCGGTCGCCGCATCACGCCGGCGGACTCCACCGAGGCGAGGGCGGACCGGACCGGAACACCCGCGGTGCTCGAACTCGATCGGCTGGCGGTTGCCGGCAAATACGACCCGATCACGCTGAGCTTCCGGGCGGGCGAGATCGTAGGCATGATCGGGCAGCTCGGCTCCGGTGCCAATGCCATCGTCGAAACGCTGGTCGGCATCGAAAGGCCGTCGGAAGGTGCCATGCGGCTGCGCGGGCAGCCGGTCGCGCTGTCCTCGCTCGCCG
This sequence comes from uncultured Hyphomicrobiales bacterium, assembly GCA_964407155.1. GTDB lineage: Bacteria > Pseudomonadota > Alphaproteobacteria > Rhizobiales > Kaistiaceae > DASZQY01. The sequence goes on from CAYOUO010000012.1 coordinate 3,084, forward strand.
CGGCGATGCGCGCCGGCATCGGCTACGTATCCGAGGACCGCGCGGGCAAGAGTCTGTTTCTGGGCGCTCCGATCGAGGTCAATCTGACCTCCGCCATTCTCGACCGGCTCAACATCGCCGGGGTGCTTCAGCGCGCCGAGGGACACAAGACGGCGGAAGCCGTCGCGCGCCGCTTCCAGATCGATCCGCGCCGGCTGCGGCAGGCGACCTCGACGCTGTCGGGCGGCAACCAGCAGAAGGTGGCGATCGCCAAGTCGGTCGCGCGCCGGCCCGATATTCTCGTCCTCAACGAGCCGACGCGCGGCGTCGACGTCGGCGCGCGCGCTGAGATCTACCGCGAACTGCAGGCGCTGGCGCGCGAGGGTCTCGTCATCGTCTTCTTTACGACCGATCTCGAGGAGATACGCGAGCTTTCGCAGCGGGTGATAACCGTATTCCGCGGCGCGATCGTGAACGACCTGCCGGTTGAGCGGACGACGATGGATTCCGTCCTTCGGGACGTGGTCAGCGGTCCCGCTCTGGAGAACGCCGCGTGAGCGCCAACATCGAGATCAGAGGCGGAGGGACGGGAGTGGCAACTTTCGACGGGCGTGCGTGGCTCGGCGGTCTGCTGCGGCCGGAGCACATCCAGTCGACGGCCATCTGGATCGCGACGGCTGTGCTCGCCGTTCTGGCCGGGTTCACTGTGCCGGGCTTTGCCTCCGGCGCCAACATTTCCGCGATCATGTACGCCACGTCCGCCGTCGGGGTGGCGGCGGTCGGCATGGCACTGGTCACGCTCTCCGGAAATCTCTTCATGCTGTCGATGGGGGCGACGGCCGCGGTCTCGACGATACTGTTCGCCTCGTTCCTGCACTTCGGCCTGTTCGCCAGCGTCATCCTCGTCGTCCTGGTCGGCGGTGTATTCGGACTGGCGCAGGGCGTGGCCGTGGGTGCGGCGAAGGCCAACCCCATCATCACGACCATCGCCACGTCGTCCGTCATCATGGGCGCGGGGTCGTTCTACTCGGGCGGCCTTACGGTCGTCGGGCAGGGGGACGCCAGCTGGCTCGGCATCGGCCGCACCTTCGGGCTGCCCAATCAGATCTGGCTGTTCTTTGCCGCGACCGCGGTGCTCAGCTTCATCGTCGAGCGGACGCGCCTGGGGCGCGAACTGCGCCTGATCGGACTGAACCGCACGGCCGCCGATTTCACCGGGCTGCGCGTGCGCCGGGCGCTGGTGATCGCCTATGCCTTCGCCGGCATGGCGGCGGCGGGCGCCGGCGCGCTCTACGGCTCGCAGGCGGCGCAGGGAAATCTCAAACTCGGCGCCGGCCTCGACTTCGACGCGATCGCGGCGGTGCTGGTCGGCGGCGTGGCGATCAACGGCGGCCATGGCCGCATTCTGGACGCCGCCATCGGCGCCGTCTTTCTGGCGATGATCAGCAACCTCCTGCTCGTCCTCGGGCTCTCGCTGGAAATCCAGCTCATCGTCAAGGGCCTCGTCGTGATCGGCTCGGTCATCCTCGGCGCGTTCGCGCTCGGCCGGAGGAGGTAGCGATGCCGGCCCGGCGCGGAAAATCCTTTGTCTCCGGCGGAACGGCGCTGCGTCTGGCGCTGCTCGCCGCGCTGATCGTCATCTTCGCGGTCTGGAGCCCGGTCTTCCTGAACGGGCGTAACCTCTATGCGTTGATGCAGTCGTTTGCGCTGCTCGGTCTGGTTTCGCTTGGCCTGTCGCTGACGATGATCGCCGGCGAATTCGACCTCGGGGTCGGCTCCATGATCGCGGTGTCCGGTCTGCTGACACTGGTGGTCGGCCAGGACAACCTGATCTACGGGATGCTCGTGGCGCTGGTGTTCGCGGTCGCGGTCGGTGCGTGCAACGCGCTGGTCGTCATCCGCTTCGGCGTTTCTTCGCTGGTGGTCACGGTGGGCACGATGATGGCGCTCTCCGGCTTCGCGTTCTGGCTGGCCGGCGGCAAAGTGATCAGCACGACGAATTTCGATCTCGGCTTCGCGCTCGACGACCAGATCCTGACGGTTCTGTCATGGCGGAGCATCATCACGCTGGCGGCGTTCCTGCTCGCCGGCCTGTTCATGCGCTCTACGCTGATGGGCCGCGACGTGCGCGCCACCGGCAGCAAGCGGCACGTGGCGGCGGCGAGCGGCGCCCGGGTGGCGCTGTCGCTGCTGATCGTTTTCGTCTTCTCGTCATTCTGCGCGGCGCTGGCCGGCAGCCTGCTGTCGATGAGCCTCGCCAGCGCGGCGGCGACCACCGGCGGCGATCTCATGCTGCAGGCGGCGGCAGCGGCAATCGTCGGCGGCATCGCGTTGTCGGGCGGGCAGGGCTCCCCGGCGCACGTTCTTCTCGGATCCTTCATTCTGACGGTGATGAACAATGGACTCAGTCTGATTGGCATGGGGGCGACAGGAATTCTTTTCGCCAACGGCCTCGTACTTCTGGGGATCGTCCTGCTGGATGGCCAGTTGGGCGCCCGGATGAGTGAGCGGTTCGCGGCAACGCGGGCCAGTCGTTCCGCCTAGCGGAACTAACCGTACCGACCCGTTATCTGGTCGCGTCGCCGCCGGTGCCGCGAACGGGAGAGGTGCACCTTGCAAAGGGAGGAAGACCATATGGCTTTTTCTAGACTGACGAACCTCGCTATCGCCGTCGCCATGCTCGGGGGACTTGCCGTTCCCGGAGTGGCGTACGCGGAGGCCAAGGGATCGAAGGTGATCCTGCTGACGGTGTCCGAGGAATGCGAATACTGCGCGCTTCACCAGAAGGCATTCAAGGAAGTGGCGACGCAGGCCGGGCTCAATCTCGAGGTGAAGATCACCAACTTCAACGCCGCCGAGCAGGCTTCGCAGGTCGACCAGGCGATCGCCGAGAATCCGGCGGCCATCGTGCTGTGGCCGGCGGATGCCAGCGCCATCGTGCCGTCGCTGCGCAAGATCAAGCAGGCCGGCATCCCGCTGGTGATCACCAACTCCAAGCCCGACGAGAAATATGCCGAGTACTGGAACGTGTTCACGGGCCCGAACGACATTGGCAACGGCAATTCAGCCGCCGAGGCGATGATCCAGGGCTTCGCCGCCAAGAATCTCGGCGACAAGGGCAAGATCTTCATCGTCGAGGGCGTGCCGGGTACGCCGCCGCAGATCCAGCGCTCGCAGGGCTTCGAGGACGTTCTCGGCAAGAAGGCGCCGGGGATCACGGTCGCAGGCAAGCAGAACGGCAACTGGGACCAGACCAAGGCCACCGATGCGGCTGCGGCGCTGTTCACCCAGGTCGGGCCGGAGGTGAAGGGCGTCTACGCCCAGGCCGACAACATGATGTCGGGCGTCATCGTCGCCGCCAAGCGGGCCGGCATCGATCCGTCCAAGCTGGTGCTCGTCGGATCGAACTGCTCGATCGAGGGCGTCAACCAGATCAACGACGGCACCCAGTACGCCACCGTCCTGCAATCGCCCATCGACGACGGCAAGTACGCGGCGAACGCCGTGATCGACCTCCTCAACGGCAAGAAGCTCGACAAGGACATCTACCTGCCGCACGAGATCGTCACCAAGGCCAACGTCGCAGATTGCAACGCCGCGATCGGCCGCTGACCATCAAATCCGGGCGCGGCGGCAATCCCGCCGCACCCCTTTTCTCAGACAATCAGCAACATCACATGGAGTTTCCGATGCCCGGGGAGCCAGTCTTCAGCAACGCGCTGCCGGAATTTGTCGTGATCACCGGGACCGCTTCCGGATTGGGGACAAGCATTGCGCGCCTGCTCGTCGGGAACGGCGTCCGCACGCTGGGCGTCGACCTGGCGGCGGCACCCGAAGGGCTGTCGAACGACCTCTATTCGCACATGCAGGGCGACGTGACCGCCGACGCGACGTGGACCGCCGTGACGCGCGCTGTCACCAAGGCCGACCCGGCATCGCTCGGCCTGGTGACCTCGGCGGCGATGCTGAACGTCGGATCGCTGCTCGACTTCGACAAGGCGTCGATGCAGCAGACCATGACGGTGAACTTCGTCGGCACCGGCCTCGCGATCCGGGCGCTCTTGCCGCCGATGATCGCGCGCGGCGGCGGACCCATCGTTGCCGTCGCCAGTGTCGATGCCACGTTCGCGGAGCAGCAGCTCGCTGTCTATGCCGCCTCGAAGGCGGCGGTGCGGCAGCTGGCGCGGACGGTGGCGATGGACCATGCCCGGCAGGGTATCCGCGCCAACGTGCTCAGCCCCGGACCGATGCTGGCGGGCCTGTTCGAGCGCCACATGAAATCCGCCAGCGATCCCGACCGCTTCCTGGCGACGCGCGCCAACCGCCAGCCATCGGGGCGCATTCTCGATCCGTCGGAAGTGGCGCGCGCCGCGCTGTTCCTGCTTTCCGATGCTTCCACCGCGCTGAACGGCGCCGACGTGGTCGCCGACGGCGGGCTGACCACCAGCTTCGATTTCCGGACGGGGTCGGAAGGCGCCTCGGTGTAGGAGTGAATCCATGAACAGACCGATCGAACTGGCGGCCGCCTACTGGACGATCTCCGGCGACGTCTATCCCTTCGCCGAGAACGAACTCAGCCCGTTTTCGTTTGCCGAGCGCGTCGAGGCCGCGGCCGGGGCCGGCTACAAGGGGCTCGGCCTCATTCATGCCGATCTCCAGGCGACGCGGGAGAAGATCGGTTTGAAGGAGATGCGCCGCATTCTCGACGCCAACGGCATGCCGCACGTGGAGCTCGAATTCATCACGCACTGGTTCGCAAGCGGGGAGCAGCGGCAGGCCTCCGACAAGATACGCCGCGAGCTGTTCGAGGCGGCGGAGGCGCTCAGGGCGCGCGACGTGAAGATCGCGCCGGAATTCGAAGCCACCACCATCGATCTGCCGCACATCATCGACAGCTTCGCCGACATCTCGCGGGACGCGGCGCGCTACGGCACGAAGATCGCGCTCGAGGTGATGCCGTTCTCCAACGTGAAGACGCTGGAGACGGCACGCGCCATTGTCGAGGGCGCGGCGCAACCGAACGGCGGCCTCTTGCTCGACATCTGGCATATCGCCCGCGGCGGCATTCCCTATTCGGAGGTCGCCAGGGTCCCGAAGCAATACGTCGTGTCGGTCGAACTCGACGATGCCGATGCCGAAGTGGTCGGCACGCTGTGGGAGGACACCATCTACCAGCGCCGGCTGTGCGGGGAGGGCGTGCTCGACCCGCCCGCGTTCATCGCGGCGATCGAAAAGACCGGCTTCGACAGCTTCTATTCGGTCGAGGTGATTTCCAAAAAGCATCGCGTGCTGCCGCTGAAGGAAGCGGCCAGACGTTCGTTCGAAACCACCATGGCGCAGTTCGCCGAGAAAAAGGGAGGATGAGATGCAAACCAACCTCAAGAACAAGACGGTTCTGATTACCGGCGCGGCGAAGGGCATCGGCCGCGAGACGGCGGTTGCCTTCGGGCGCGAGGGCAGCCGCATCGCCATGCTCGATATCGACACGGGCGGGCTGGACGAGACGGCGTTGGCGGTGAAAAAGGCCGGCGGCGAGGCGACGGCGTTCAAGGCCGATCTCACCTCGGCGAAGGACATCGCGGACAAGGTAGGCGCCGCCGTCGCCCATTTCGGCGGCAAGGTCGACGTCCTGGTGAACAACGTCGGCGCCGGCGCGGTGCGCACCTTCGATCAGCTCAGCGACGAGGACTGGGAAAAGACCTTCGCGCTGAATTTCATGAGCTACGTGCGCGTGACGCGGCTCATCCTGCCGGTCATGCGCAAGCAGGGCGGTGGCGCGATCGTGAACAACGGCTCCGATCTCGCCCGGCAGCCCGAGGGCGTGCCGATCGACTACTCGGCGTCGAAGGCGGCGGTGCTGGCACTGACCAAGGGTCTGGCGCGCACGGAAGGCAGCAACAACATCCGCGTCAATGCGGTGGCGCCCGGTCCGGTCTGGACGCCGTTCTGGACGCAGCCCGGCGGTTTTGCGGAAACGATGGGCAAGTTCCACAAGATGGAGCCTCAGAAGGCGGTCGAGCACGAGATGTCGCTCAGGCAGCTACCGCTCAACCGGCTGGGCAAGCCGGAGGAGGTCGCGAACGTGATCGTCTTCCTTGCCTCCGATCTCGCGTCGTTCGTCACATCGTCGGTGTGGGGTGTCGACGGCGGCTCGATCCGGGCGATCGCCTGACCGCATCGGTGGTCCGCACCTCATCGCAGATGATCGCGTCGAGGCGGTTCTGGGCATCTTTCAGGGCCGCCTTGTCCGACTTCCGGCCGGACAGTGCATCGTGGACCTCGCCGCCGATGATGCGCTCCATGGTCGTGTAGAACGGCACCGGCGGACGCTGCCAGTTCCGGAGCAGATTGCGGTTGGCGAGGTTGCCGACGAAGCGCACGAGCTGCGAACTGCCGATGGCCTCCGGGTCCGCGCTGACGGAAAAGCGCGGCGCCACCGGGAAGCCGTTCTTGACGTGCTCCTTCATCGCCTCGCGCGAGGCCATCCACGACAGCGCCTCGGTCGCCAGCGGCAGCCGTTTCGGATCGATGTTCGACGGGATGCACAGGAGGAAGCCGCCGACGGGAGACGTGTTGGTGCCGCCGGGGCCGGCGGGCTGCGGCGCGTAGATGACGCGGCGTTTCACCGCCGAGCGCACCTCCGCGTCGAACTGGGCGGCGCGCATCGTCCACACGAACGCCATCGCGCTCTGGCCCTTGAGAAACACCTCGCAGGAATCGTCCCAGTGCGCCTCCAGCGCGCCGGGCGGCGCGATCTCGAGGAGGCTGTGCATGAAGTCGAGGACGGCGAGACCGGCCTCGGTGTCCACCTGCGGCCGCATGTGCTGGAGGTCGAGGTTCTCCGTCGAATAGCCGGTCGGCGTGCGGCGGATGGACAGCACCGTCTGTCCGCAGCAGCCGAGAAAGAACATGAAGCTGGAGGCGAGCGGCATCGGCGCGGCGTTCCAGGCAATGCCGTAGCGTTCGGCGCCGGGATCGTGAAAGCGCCGGCCGGCGGCGATCAGTTCATCGAACGTGCGCGGCGGTGCCAGCCCCGCCTGCTCGAAGAGATCCGAGCGGCAGGCGAGAACCTCGATGGTGCAGTAGATCGGAACGCCGTATTCGACCCGCTTCCATGTCGTCGTGGACCAGATCGAGGGATGAAAATCCATCGGGTTGATGTCCGACGAGCGAATGAGGTCGCCGATCGGCATCACCAGGTTCTTGCTCGCGAACTCGCCGAGCCACGGCATGTCGATGGCGATCACGTCGTACGTGGAAATCGTGCGCGCGCCGTTGGCCAGCCCCTCGTGGTAGAGGTGGTTCTGGTGAACCAGCTTGAAATTCTGCGCGCTGGCGAGGTTGTTGCGGAAATCCGACCACATGTTGCGCATCGCGGCGAAATAGTTGTCGTCGTTCAGCAGGAAGCGCAGTTCGACGCCATCCGCGATACGGCTTTTCAGGAGATTGATCGGCGGGATGACCGAGTCACCACGGCGCGGTGCGCCGAAATAGTAGTTCGCCTCGTGTTCGTGCAGATCGCGGCCGCCGAGAATCTCCGCGATCAGCGCCTTGGTCTTGGTCGCATAGCCGAGGGTAAGTTCGGCGAGGCGCGGCGTCGGGTGCAGCGTGAAGCTCCGCGGCTTCTGCGCCGCGGGGCGCCGTTCGATCAGCTCGCGCCGGATGAGGCGCTGGATACGGCGGATCGCGGTGCCGTGACTGAGCCGGGAGACCGAAGCCAGCTTGCTGATCGAGACCGGATAACCTTCGAGCTCGGCGCGCATCAAATAATGGATCATGCGCCATGACGCCTCGTCGGCGTCATCGACGACTTCGAGAAACGGCGTGCGCAGCCGGTCAACGAAATCGTAAACGCGCAGGAACTCGTGATCGTTCATGACATCTGTCCGTCGCGGGGCTACCCGGCAGCAGGGGCCCGGGATCACCACGCTCAAAAACTGTCCAGATTGGACAGCCTATGCACTGGTGCTCGCGAATTCAGGGACTGTCAACCGCCTGGGCGATACGGCCTGTGCCGGCCGGCACGTTCATTTCCGCCCATCGGTCCGGACGCATGTTTCGAGAATGGCGTCACGCGCCCGCCGCACGTCTGTCGGCGCGAATGACGTCGAATTCGCGCTTGAGGAGATCGAGAAAGGCGGACGTGTAGCTCGGCATCAGCCGGCCGCGCGGCACGACGATGGAGATGACCGCCGGCTTGATGACGCCCGGCGCCAGTGGCGTCCAGGCAAGCTTGTGCTCGGCGAGATCGCGCTCCACCCCGAAAGCGGTGAGATAGGCGATCCCGAGGCCCGAGCGGACCAGCGCCTTCAGCATTCCGGGCCGCTCGGCGCGCGCGACCACCCGCGGCGGAAGATCGTTCTCGTGGATGAGAAGGCTGAGGCCGCTGTGCTGCAGCCAGTCGGTGCCGGGAATGATCAGCGGGAATGGCGCGCAGTCGCCGGGCGTGACCGTGCTCTGCCGGGCGAGCGGATGATCCGGCGGCGTGATGACGCCAAGCGGCGAGGTCAGTGAGGCGACCACCTGCGCGCGTGTATTTTCGGCGACGTCGAAAGCGAGAACGACATCCGCATCGCGGGCGAGGAGCTGCGTCGTGATCCGGTAGTTGTCACCCGAGATCACCGAAAAATCGACCTGCGGGAACTGCGCCTGCAGATCATGCATCGCCCGCGGCAGCATCTCGTCGGTAAAGCTTTCCGAGGCGGCGATCCGGATCGTGCCGCGGATGCCGCCGCGGAGGGCCTCGAGATCGCGCTTCAGCGACACCGATTCCCGGTTCCAGCGGCGGACATAGCCGAGCAGGATTTCGCCCGCGGTCGTCGCGCGGATGCCCCGCGGCAGCCGGTCGAACAACCGCACGCCCATCTCTTCCTCCAGCTGGATCAACTGCCGGTTGATCGCGGAGGAGGCAACGTGCAGCCGATCGGCGGCCTTGCGGATGGAGCCGTCGCGGATGGCTTCGTCGAAGTAGCGGAGCGCGGTCCGGGTAAGCGCCATGGCCGCCCCCTCCAGGAGGAGCGCTGCTGTTTTCAGATCACTAAGCCCGCAATTTGATGCTGGTGCAACGCGTTTCTCCGGCTTTCACTTGGCATCTCGCAGCGTCTGGGACGCCAGCGAGAGAAAATAGCGGTCACTCGGGAGAGCGCGCGCGTGAACAACCGGCATACTCCGATCCATCCCGGCGGCGTGCAGATGCACCTGCAGATCAAGCCCGGCGATGTTCCGCGCTATGTGCTGACGCCCGGCGACCCCGGTCGCGTGCCGGTGATCGGGGAGGCGTGGGACACCTACGGCGAAGTGGGATACTTCCGCGAGTTCCGCTCCGCGCGCGGCACGCTGTCCGGCGTCGACATCGGCGCCTGCTCGACCGGCGTCGGCGGTCCTTCCACCGACATCGCCCTGGTCGAGCTTTCCAACTGCG
>CAYOUO010000013.1:0-4677 GCA_964407155.1 uncultured Hyphomicrobiales bacterium
CGACGATGACGACTGCGGCCAGTCCCGTCTCCGCCCGCAGCACCGGATAGGCCCATACCAGTAGTGTCGCCAGCCCCAGAATGATGCTGTCCTGGCGGCTTACGCCCGCGCGGACTAGAAAGGCGATCGGCACTGCCAGCAGCACCAGATCGTAGATGAAGACATAAGGTGTCGCGAGGAGCGCCGCGGTGGCGAGCGCCGCCGCCTTCAGCTCCATCGCAACCGGCTTCCGCCACAGCCAGCCGACGGCAATCGCGAGAGCGGCGATGAGCAGCCCCTGGATCGTCCACGCCAGTTCCGGATTGCCGCCGAGAACGCGAACTACGCCGAACATGCTCTGCAGCTTGATCAGGCCGACGCGCCCATCGACGAGCATGGCCTGGCTGGCGACGGGCAGCGATTTCAGGAACGCGATCCACGCCGCCGTGCCGAAGATCGCCATCGACAATGCCACGGTCGCCGTCGCCGTCAGCATCGCTGCGATGATCGTGCGCCAGTGGCCGCCGCAGATGAGCGCAAGAGGGATGAGGATTCCGAACTGGGGCTTGTAGGCGAGCAGGCCGAAGAGGATGCCGGCGACGGCGGGATAGCTGCGAAGGAACGCCAGTCCGCCGCCAAAGAGCGCCGCGGTCAGCAGTCCGGTTTGTCCGACACTCACATTCCAGAGCACGGCCGGAAAAACCGCGGCCGCGAACACCAGCGGGGCCGAGCGCACTATCCTGGCCATTGCGGCGAGGTAGAGGCCGGCGGTTACCCCCATCCAGACGAGGAACGCCACGACATAGGGCAACAGCGCCAACAACGCGGCAACGCAAAGAAAGATCGGCGGATATTGCCACGTGAAGTAGCCATCGGCCGCAACCCCGGTTGTTGCCGATTCGACGCCGCTCAGGGTCGTCCAGTCGAAGGCGGATGCGGCGTGGCCGCCGAGAGCGAGCCGCCCCGCCGCCCACACGCCCATGAAATCGGTCGCAACCGGATGGCCGTTCGCTCCGATCAGCCACGTGCCCTTGACCAGGCCGGCGCCGAGAAAAGCCCCGAACCCGGCGGCCACGAATGCCAGCAGCGGCACCCGTGCGGCGAAAAATTCGCGAAGGGAAAAAGGTCCTGCCGTGTCGTCCGACATGGTGCCGCGAAGCGCTCCGGAATTCTGCCAGAAATCGCACCCGCGCATTAAGATTTTCTGAGATTCTGCCGGCGATCGCACCCGCGTTTCAGCGGGCGGGTTCAATCTCCATTAAGGCCAGTCCGGCTATCGTCCCGGGCATGTCCCTGCAAACCATCACCGCACCGCGGCAGCGCCTCTCGGACTACATCGCTCTGGCGCGGCCCGATCACTGGTTCAAGAACATCTTCATGCTACCGGGCGTGGCGCTGGCGCTCGTGCTGCGCGGCGAGCCGCTTTCGCTGGCGCTGGCGGGCAACCTCATCGTGGCTTTCGTCGCGACCTGCCTGATCGCATCGGCGAACTACACCATCAACGAATGGCTCGACGCCGATTTCGACCGCCACCATCCGGTCAAGCGCCACCGGCCCTCTGCCCTCGGCCAGGTGTCGGAGGCTCTTGTCGGGCTGCAATGGTTGGTGCTTGCCGCTGCCGGGCTGGCGCTGGGAAGCATGCTCGGCATCTTCTTCGTGCGGCTCGCGGTCCTGCTGCTCTGCATGGGCATCGTCTACAACGTGGAGCCGCTGCGCACCAAGGACCGCCCCTACCTCGACGTGCTCAGCGAGTCGATCAACAATCCGCTGCGCTTCATGCTTGGATGGGCCGCGGTGGTCTCCACCGTGCTACCGCCCTCCTCGATCCTGCTCGCCTACTGGATGGGTGGCGCGTTTCTCATGGCTGTCAAGCGCTACGCCGAATTCCGCTTCATCGGCAATCCGACGACTGCCGGCCTCTACCGCCGCTCCTTTCGCGCCTACACCGAGGAGACGCTCCTCCTCTCGGCATTTTTCTATGCGCTGTCGGCCGCCTTCTTTCTGGGCGTCTTCCTGATCAAGTACCGGATCGAATTCCTGCTCTCCATGCCGCTCTTTGCGCTGCTCTTCGTCTGGTATCTGCGCATCGGCATGAAGGCCGATTCGGTAACGCAGCGGCCGGAGCGGCTCTACAAGGAGCCGATGTTCGTCGCCTACGTCGCCTTCCTCGGTCTGGTGGTGACCGCCCTGTTCTTCGCGCACATCCCGTGGCTGTCGATCCTGGTCACCGACCACGTCCTGGCCGGTGGCTGACGCGCTCCGCATCGCTGCTGCCGGAGCACCCATGGGCGCCGGCATCGCGGTGTTCGATCTCGACGGCACGTTCAGCCGAGGCGACACGTTCCTCCCTTTCCTTCTCGGCTATCTCGCGCGCCATCCGGCGCGATGGATGGCGCTCCCGCACCTCGCCGCCGCTGTTGCGCGGTACTATGCCGGAGCGATCGACAACAGCCGTCTCAAGACCGCGTTTCTGACGGCGATCGTTGGCGGTGCCACCGCGGATGAGCTGCGGCCGTGGGTCGCCGAGTTCGTCCCACGGCTCGTCCGCAGCGGACTGCGCCGCGACGCACTCGCCGCTCTCGCCAGCCACCGCGCCGCCGGCCGCACGACCGTGCTGGCCACCGCCAGCCCGACCGTCTACGTCGCGCCGCTCGCTGCCGAACTCGGCTTCGATGTCGTGATCGCAAGCGATCTGGAACGTGACGATGCCGGACGCTTCACCGGTCGACTCGCCGCCGGCAATTGCCACGGCGCGGAGAAGGCAGCCCGCTTCTCGGCATGGCGCGCGCGCTCGTCAGCCTCGGGCCAACTGTGGGTCTACACCGATCACCACGCCGACCTGCCGCTGCTCGAGCTGGCCGACCGGCGCTTCGCGGTCGCGCCGACGCGCCGTCTGCGCGATGCCGCCGGGCCGCGGGGCATCGGGCTCCTGCGCTGGAACTGAGCGCATAAAGCTGCGTCCGGCAGCATCGCGGCCGCGAAACCATGGCCATCGTCATCCGGCGTTTGCGGAAGCTTGAACCTCCGCGCCGATGAGCGTTAGCCTGCCTTCAGGATTTTCCGCGCTGGCGTCGGACAGGAATCGGGACAGCACGTGGCCTTTTCGTTTCTGTCCCGGCTGCCTGCGACGCGCTTCAGCCGCATCCGGCGCGGTCCGGCGCTGGTCGTCGTATTGGCGACCCTTCTGGCGATGGGCGTGCTGGCATCGATTGCGGTCTCCTACCACGGCCCGATCGACGCGATCGTATCGACGCCGGGGAACGGCGACCTCGCCACCTACAGCCAGATCGTCGACGACATGCGGCGCGGGGAGCCTTACTACCAGGCCGCTCACAAGGAGCTCGTCGCCGGTCACTACGGCACGCATTCGGTGTTCAACTGGCGCCTGCCGACGCTCTCGTGGGCCTGGAGCGCCCTGCCCTCCAGCGGCTGGGCCAAGGCTCTCCTGACCGGCTGGGCAATCGTCACCGTGGCAGTCGTCTTCTTCTGGTTCAGCGGCGCGGAGGGTCTTGCCGTTGCCCTCTTCGTCCTCCCGGCGACGCTCTTCAATCTCGCCTCACTGGCGCGCGGCGGGGCCGAGCTGCTTGCCGATGTCGTTGCCGGCGTGTTCATTCTTCTCTCGGTCGCGGCGTATGGCCTGCGCTGGCGACCGGCCGGCTTTCTCGCAGCGGCGATCGCGCTCTCGATCAAGGAATTGAGCGCGCTGTATGTGCTGGTGTGCGTGTTCGAGGCGTGGCGCCACCGCCGCTTCGGCGAACTGGTGGCATGGGCGGCCGGCCTCGCGTTCTTCGCCTGCTATTTTCTGTGGCACTACCACATGGTTCAGCTGCACATCGCTCCGACCGACACCGCGTACAAGGACGGCTGGCTGCAATTCGGCGGCGTTCCGTTCGTGCTGGCCACGGCCGGCTTCAACGGCGTGCTGCTCGGCGCGCCGCTCTGGATCACGGCGATCCTGCTGCCGCTGTGCATTCTGGGACTGGCGGCGTGGGACGGCGAGACCGGCGACCGGGTGCGCTTCACGGTCGGCGCGTATCTTGTCCTCTACCTCTTCGTCGGCAAGGGGTTCGACGTCTACTGGGGCGCGTTCTACACGCCACTGATGATGCTCGGCCTGCCGTTCGTGCCGCGCGCCGTCGCCGATCTCGTGAGCGCGCTCAGGCACAACAACGAGCCGGAGGCTACTGCCCCAGCGTTTCCTTGACCGCCACGGCCAGCTGCTTCAGCGAAAACGGCTTGGGCAGGAAGTGAAATTTCTCGCCGTCGGGAAGGTTCTTGCGGAAGGCATCCTCGGCGTAGCCGGAAACGAAAATGATCTTCAGGTCCGGGCGCGTCTTGCGGAGTTCGCGCAGCATGGACGGCCCGTCGAGTTCGGGCATGACGACATCGGAAACGACCAGGTCGACGGCGCCGCCGGATTCCTGCATCACCTCGAGCGCCTCCACACCCGACGCCGCCTCGAAGACGCGGTAACCGCGCGACTGCAGCGCGCGTGCGGCGAAGGCGCGGACGGCCTCCTCGTCCTCCACCAGAAGGATCGTTGCCGTGCCGGTGAGATCGGCGATCTCGACCTGCGCCTCCGTCTGGGCGGTGATCTCGCCTTCGCGCGGAATGTAGCGGGGCACGAAGATCCGGAACGTGGTGCCCTTGCCGACGACGCTGTCGAAATAGATGTGCGCGCCGGTCTGCTTGACGATG
>CAYOUO010000014.1:0-2620 GCA_964407155.1 uncultured Hyphomicrobiales bacterium
TTCATCAATGGCGGTAATGGGGGCGGCAGTGGGGGCGGCAACACGGCCGCCAACGGCGCGCCGCAGGAGCAGCCGCAGTTCGAGGGCGCGCCGCAGGGCCAGGGCGAGTACCGCCAGCAGGCGAACAACGGCGAGCGGGGCGGGCAGGAACGCGGCGGTGGTAACTTCCGTCGCCGGCGCCGTCCGTTCCGCGAGCAATACAGCGGCGGCGACCGTAATCAGCAGCCAACGGGCGGCGAGCGCGGCGATGCCGGCGGTGACGACACCGGCGAATAATCGCAGCCGGCGCCCATCGGGCCGAGGGTCGGCATAGTAATCAGATCAGTTCAGCGTGCCCCGCAATGGTACGCGCACATGCGCGATCGCGGTGTCGTCCGCGTAGACGCGCTTCCACGCCGGGTCGCGGTCAAGGACGGCGATGGCGGGGGTGCCGGGCGTGAGCAGCGTCGCGCCGATCCCGTATTTATCCAATAGCTTCGACAAGCCGTTCGCATCGGCGAGTGTCACCGCGCCAAAGTAGGCGAGCGTGAAATCGCGGCCATACAGTTCGGTGCGGCCGTCGATGAAGGTCGGTACGCCCGAAGCGATCAGGTAGCCGCCGAAGTTGTAGTCGTTGAGGATCGGACCGGAATTCGCGGCCCGCCCGGCCGCGCGTGCCGCCGCCGGCGCGTTCGCCGGATTGGGCTGGTACGGCGCGATGGTGGCAAGACCGGCGGTGAGCGGGAACGCCAGCGCCGCCAGAAGCAGGCCGGCGGCCGGAGATGCGAGGGTGCTGCCGGTCGCGGGTTGTCTTCCGTCCCCTGGGTCCCCGCTTTCGCGGGGAAATCGGGAGTTGGCCGGCGCCGGAGTGACGCGAAGTTCGGGGAACTGCCGTGCGAGCGGCACCGCCAGCACGAGCGGCGCGACGAGGCCGAGCAGTTCGGCATTGCGGTCCGCCGAGAGCGCCATGTGGACGAGGCCGAGCAGGGTGAGCACACGTGGCCACGGCAGCATCACGCCGCGCCAAAGCGCGAGGCCAAGACCGATGACCAGTGTGAGTTCGAGCGGACCGGGATGGGCGAAATCGGCGGGCTTCCATTCCCCGATGATCGAGAGGGCCGGGCCGAGACCGAGCACCTTCACCGTCTCGAACATGGACTGGGGGCCGTAGGGCGTGATCGAGCCGGCAACCAGCGTCAGCGCGCCGAAACCAAGCCATGCCAAAGCGGTGCGGCGGCGCTCTTGGACCGATGCGGCGGCCACGGCGTCGAGACCGAAGGCGGCGACGAGAAGAATGCCGAAGGTGAAGCCGGCATGAAGATTGGCCCAGAGCACCATCAGAAGCAGCAGCGCGTAAGGCGGCCGCCTGCCGCCCTCGGCCGCGCCGGCGAGACCGGCGACCCAGGCAATCATCACCGGAAACGCGAGGACGTGCGGGCGGGCGGTCGCGTGCGGGGCGGCGAGCATGAACGCAACGGCCACCAACGCCAACGTGGGCAGCGGTGCCAGGCGTTCCCGCAGCGCATGGGCGAGCAGGCCGCAGGCGAGCGCGAAGGAAGCGGCCGCGAGCGCGACGACGCCGGTCCAGCCGCCAAGCCGGAAGGCCTCCGCGTAAGCGATCTGGGACAGCCACTCCTTCGCGATCCACGGTCTGCCAGCAAACGTAAAGGAGAAGGGGTCGGCATGCGGGAAGCCGTTGGCGAGGATCCAGTTGCCGGAGGCAACGTGCCACCAGGTGTCGGCGTCGTTGAGAAGCGCGTTGCCGAGGAGAAGCAGCAGCCCATAGACCGCCCCGGCCACGAGAAAGGGCAGCGCGGGCGCGAGGGTGCCGGGCCGGACGTCGACCGGAAGGGCGGTGCTTGCCATGAGGTCGAAACCTAGGCTTTCGGCCGTTAAATATTGACGAAGAACAAGGTGGCGACCCTTCCGCGCGGGCACTGCCATTCCTATCTGTACGGGTACGGACCGCCCGTACGGGGGCCGTAACCGCCGGTGAACCGGCGGCGATCGGAAGGAAGCAGCCGGGCCAGTCTGGCCGGAGGCTCTGAGCCGGGAGAGGATGACAGATGAACATCGAGCAATACACGGAGCGGGCGCGTGGTTTCGTGCAGTCCGCGCAGACCGGGGCGCTTGCCGCCGGCAACCAGCAATTCACGCCCGAACACATTCTGAAGGTGCTGCTCGACGACCCCGAGGGGTTGGCGGCCGGCCTGATCGAACGCGCCGGCGGACGTGCGCGCGACGCGCTCGCTGCGACCGAGCGCACGCTTGATGCACTGCCCAAGGTCTCAGGCGGCAACGGACAGCTCTACCTCGCGCCGCCGCTCGCCAAGGTTTTCGACACGGCCGAGAAGATCGCCAAGAAGGCGGGGGACTCGTTCGTCACGGTCGAGCGGCTGCTGCTGGCGCTCGCCATGGAAAAGGACGCGGGCACGGCGAAGATTCTCGCCGACGCCGGCGTCACGCCCCAGAAGCTGAACGCCGCGATCGAAGAAATCCGCAAGGGCCGCACGGCTGATACCGCGTCGGCGGAGAACCAGTACGACGCGCTGAAGAAATACACGCGCGACCTCACCCAGTCGGCCAAGGACGGCAAGCTCGACCCGGTCATCGGCCGCGACGAGGAAATCCGCCGCACGAT
>CAYOUO010000015.1:0-3958 GCA_964407155.1 uncultured Hyphomicrobiales bacterium
AATTCACGTCGTGGAAGCCGGGACCGCCTAGCCCCGCCGCCTCCATCACCGGCTGACCGGCCGCCTTCGCCTTTTCCGGAAATACCTGGCCGAGCGGCCGCCCGGCGATCAGTGTCACGATCTCGGCATCGCTGATCGCGCGCGCCGGTCGGCTGTCGATGATCTGCCCGTCGCGGATCACCGAGATGCGGTCGGCGAGCTCCTTCACCTCGGGCAGCCGGTGCGAAACGTAGACGATGCCGATGCCCTCGGCACGCAGCGCGCGGATCAGTTCGAAAAGCTTGCGCACCTCCGCCTGCTGGAACGGCTCGGTCGGCTCGTCGAAAAAGACGACGCGTGGCTCGATCGCCAGCACCCGCACGATCTCGACGACGTGCATCTGCGCCAGCGAAAGTTCGCCGCAGCGCCGGTCGAGCGGCATCCGGAGTTCGTCGGTCGCGACGCGCGCGAGCAGTGCCTCCGCCTCGGCGCGGCCGGCGGCGCCGTCGAGCTCGGGCGCGACCAACTGCAGATTCTCCAGCACGGTGAGATCGGGCGCCAGCGCCGGATGCTGGAAGGCGACGGCGACGCCCGCTTCCCTGAGCGCCGCCACACGGGGTGCCTCGATGCGCTGTCCGGCAAGCTCGATGGTGCCCTCGTCGGCAATGAGCACGCCCGCCGCGATGGCGATCAGCGTCGATTTGCCGGCGCCGTTCTCACCGACGATGGCGTGAATTTCGCCGGGATTGATGACGAGATCGACGCCGGAGAGCGCCTGCACCGGGCCGAACGACTTGCGGATGCCGGAGAGCGTCATGATCGGCGCGCCGGCCACCGGCTCCGGCGCAACCGCGCTCGTGTCGGTAAGCGCGACCGAGTTCATGCCTTGAACCGCACGTTCGGAACCAGATGCCGCCAGCGCGCCATTTCCGGCACTGCGAAGCTCGCGATGATGATCAGCGCCTGCACGATATCCTGTGCCGCCGTGCCGAAGCCGACGGAGAGCACGAGCTGCCCGAGATAGGTGAGGAACAGCGCGCCGACCACGGTGGCCACCACGCTGCCGCGCTGGCCGCCGCCGATGGAGTTGCCGCCGACCACCACCGAGGCGATGGTCGCCAGCATGTACGGCAGACCGGCGTTCACCGTCGGCGACAGCACGTAGCCCGACAGGATCACGCCTGCCGCCGCATAGCAGAATCCGGCGAAGGCGTAAGTGGCGATGCGGTAGTAATCGAGCCGGATGGCAACCGCGAGCGCCGCGCTCGGGTTAACGCTGGTCGCGATGAAGTGACGGCCGACGGCCGTGCGCGTCAGTACCAGCGCCACCAGCGCCGTGAACAGCGCCGTCACGTAGACGGTGAGCGGAATGCCGAGGAAGTGCGCGAGGCCGAAGGCGTTCAGCGGCGGCGGCACCTGCTGCGCGAAGCCGCCGGACGCGTACACGGTGGCGCCGAGCAGCAGCGAGTTCACACCAATGGTCGTGACCAGCGAGGGCACCCGGAGCAGCGTCACCAGGAGCCCGTTGAACAGGCCGACGCCGAAGCCCATCACCAGCGTCAAAACCACCCACCACAGCGTCATGCCGACGCCGGCGTTGTGCGCCGGGAAAACCGAAACCATCACCGCGGCGAACGACATGATCCCGGCGACCGAAAGGTCGAGGCCGCGCTGCTGGATCACGAGATGCTGCCCGATGGAGGCGAAGGCGAGCACTGCCATGAACGGCAGCATCGAATTGACCGCGCTCGGCGAGACGGTGCTTGGCGCGATCACGCCGCCGACCACGATCAGGATGAGAGTGGCAAGCACCGCCTTCGCGACCTGCGAAAGCGGTGCCTTGCGATTGGCGAAGGCGGGCAACCGGAACGGCAGCCCGGGACGCTTGCCCTCAGGTTCTGTCATTCCGCTTCCCGTCTTCGCCGAGCTTGCTCAAGGCGATCTGCGCTACTTGAGGATTTCGCGCATCTCGTCCTTGGAGACCATCGCCGAGGGGATGGCCGTCGCCGGCAGGTCCTTGTCGCACTTCACGGCCAACGCCGGGTCGGTCGAGGTCGAGTCCTCGGACATCGGCAGGTTGATCAGGCTGGGCTCGTCGTTCGACAGTCCCTCCGCCGCGGCCACGCCCTTGCGCAGCGCCAGACGCGCCAGCCAGGTGTGGGCGCTGGCGGTGGCCAGCTTGAACGTCGGGTTGGTCCCGTGATTGTCCTGCCACAGGCAGGAGAGCTCGTTCAGATCCTGGCCGGCAAAGGCAGGGATCGGACGTCCGGCCGCGATGAAGGCGCGGATCGGGCCGGTGGTCTCGGCCATCACGCCGTCGATCTCAGGATACTTGGCGATCTCGGCGGCGGTCACCTTCTGCGCCAGCGCCGGGTCCCAGTTGGTGTCCACCGGGCCCTCGAGCACCTTGATGCCCGGATACTTGGCGAACACTTCCTTCCAGCCGATGGCCTGGCTCGCCGTCATCGGATTGCCGGCGGTGCCGCCCTGCACGATGACGTTGCCCTTGCCGTTCAGCGTCTTGGCCATCCACTCGGCCAGCATCTTGCCGAGTTCGGTCTGGCGCTCGGTCACGCGCACCAGGTAGTCCTTGCCCATGTCGCCGAACTTCGCTTCGCCGGTGGTGAACGGTACCACCGCGATGCCGGCCTGCGTCGCCTGGCGCATCACCTTGAGCTGCGCCACGCCGGTGTCGGCGAACACGATGATGACGTCGAACTTCTGCGCGATCAGACCCTGGATGTCGGAGATCTGCTTCTCGGCCTTGAACTCACCGTCCGTGTAGCGGACCTCGGTGATGTTCGGGCACTTCTTCGCCTCGTCCTCGAACTCGCGGCGCGTGATCTGCCGCCAGTAGTTGCCACCCCAGCCGTCGGAGAAGGCAACCTTGATCGGCTTCGTGCCGCAGTACTTGCTGATGTCCTGCATGTCCTGAATGCCGCCGATCTTGTTCGGCGCCATGTCGAGCTTCGCGAAGGCGTTGGCGGCGAGCGCCGGCCCGGAAAGGCCGGCGAGGAGCGCCACCACCGCGCCTCCCAGTAGTCCCTTGGTGATTGCTTGCATGCTGAAAAACCCTCCCGTTTGACATCCACATTCAGCCGCTGTGAGTGTTAAGCGTGCCTTATGCGTTCAGTCGCGTTCAGGTGTATGTGCAGCGCCGGTTGCTGTCAATGCGCGGCAGGGTCGCCCATGTGCTGTCGCTGAACGGCGCACATCAGCACCGCTCCGCCATGGCGGCTGCCCGATCTCGTCGGCTGATGATCGTCGCGGAAAGGCGCGCGCTATCCGCCGCGCATGTCGTGTCCGCGCGTGTCGCTGCCGCGGTTGATGATGACCCAGATCGCGGTCGCCGGCTGGCTGCCGATCGTGTAGATGCGATGCGGATTGTGCGACTCGAAGGCAATGGAATCCCCCGGTCCGAGTTCATAGTCCTCGAACCCGATCGTCACGCCGAACCGGCCGGTCAGCACCGTGGCGTACTCACGCCCGCCGTGGCGCAGAAGCGAATCCTTGCAGCAGGATTCACTGCCCGGCTGATAGGTGACGAACAGAAACTCCACCTGCTCGTCCGGTTTGGGCGTCAGCCGCTCCCAGGTAACTCCGCCGGATAGCTGGATTTTCTTGCGGCTCTGCCGTGGCTGCACCACCTTGCCGGCAGCGGGCATGGCCGCCGCGCGCGCATCGCTGGAGGCGGCCGGTGCCGGCCGCTCGTCCTCGCTGAAAAAGCTGTCCACCGAAAGGCCGAGTTCGCTGGCGATGTGCCACAGTGTCTCGACCGAAGGCTTCACGCGCCCGTGCTCGATCTGCGAAATCAGGCTCGGCGACACGCCGATGCGCCGCGCCAGTTCGCGCACGCTGGTCGCCGCGTTTTCGCGGTGGGCCCGCATGCGCGCGCCGAGCGCATTGGCCAGCGCGCCCGCCGGCTCGGCCTGCTTCACCGCTTGAGTTACGGCCCTCATCGCATACTCCAGATCTCCCG
>CAYOUO010000016.1:0-2958 GCA_964407155.1 uncultured Hyphomicrobiales bacterium
AGCAGCCACTTTTCGGCGGCAGCGTTGCCGGACTGCATTGCGGTGCGCGTCGGTTTGTAGATGCGGGCGAGCATCGATTCCCTCACTCGAAAAGCCGTTCCGGCCCGTTTGAAGCATCAACCGCCGCCCGGCGCAACGGAAAGCTCCGCGCGCCCCCACGGGCAGGTTCGCCTCGCGCTCCCGGAGCGCCGGCAACCACATGGCTTTGCCCGGGATTTCCCCACCGCCCCGATGGCAAAGGCGCCGGCCTCCGGCTAATCTTCGCCAAAAACGGGCGGCCATCAGGCCCGGCCGATCGCGAGGGGGACGTGGAGCTCGAGGATCATCCGAATCTGGTCGCCATGCTGCTCAGGCAGGCGGCGGAGAAGAGCGACCAGCCGTTCATGTGGGAGAAGCGCGACGGCGCCTACCAGCCGATGAGCTGGCGCGAGGCCGCCGATCAGGCGCTGGCGCTGGCCTCGGCACTGGCGGGCTTCGGGCTCAAAGCCGGCGATCGCGTGCTGGTGCTCTCGCAGAATTCGCCGCGCTGGGCGATCGCCGATTTCGGCATCATGGCGGCGGGCGGCGTCACCGTGCCGGTCTACACGACCAACACCGTGGAGAACCACGAGCACATCCTGAACGACAGCGGCGCGACGATGGCGATCGTCTCGTCGGCGGCGCTCGCCAAGAACTTCCTGCCCGCCGCGAAAAAGGCACGCGCGCTGAAGCGCATCGTCGCGATGGAGGATTTCGGGGACGCCGACGTCGGCCGGACGATCATTACGCCGTGGAGCGAGGCGCTCGCGGTCGGGCGGCCGGGTGTGCCGGCGTTTGCGGAAAGCGCCCGCGCTATCGACCGCAATGCGCTGGCCTGCCTCATCTACACCTCCGGCACGGGCGGCGAGCCGAAAGGCGTGATGCTCAGCCACCGCGCCATCATCGCCAACTGCGTCGGCGCCTGGAACGTGCTGAAGGAGCTCCGGCTGGAGAACGAGGTGTTTCTCTCGTTCCTGCCGTTGTCGCACGCCTACGAGCACACCGCCGGTCTGATGTTCCCGGTCTCGCTCGGCGCCCAGATCTATTTCGCCGAGCGCATCGAAACTCTCGCCACCAATCTCACCGAGGCGCGGCCGACGATCATGACGGCGGTGCCGCGCCTCTACGACATCCTGCGCGAGCGCATCATCAAGGGGCTGGCGCAGCAGCCGCGGTATGCGCGCTGGCTGTTCTGGAAGGCGGTCGAGCTCGGGCGCAAACGCTACGAGAGCCCGGCGCTGCTGACGGCGAAGGACAAGCTCATCGACCGTCTCGCCGAGAAGCTGGTGCGCGAGAAGATCCGCGCGCGCTTCGGCGGCCGGCTGAAGGCGCTGGTCTCGGGCGGCGCGGCGCTCGACTATGACGTCGGCGTGTTCTTCGTGGCGCTCGGCGTGCGGCTGCTGCAGGGCTACGGCCAGACCGAGGCGGCGCCGGTGATCGCGGTCAACCGCTGCAGCCGCGTGAAGCTCCGCACCGTCGGCCCGCCGATGAAGCTGGTCGAAGCGAAGATCGCCGACGACGGCGAAATCCTCGTCCGCGGGCCGATGCTGATGGAGGGCTACTGGAACCAGCCGAAGCTCACGCAGCAGACGATCCGCGACGGCTGGCTGCACACCGGCGACATCGGCGTGCTCGACCACGACGGCTATCTGCAGATCACCGACCGCAAGCGCGACATCATCGTCAACTCGGCCGGCGACACGATCTCGCCGGCGCGCATCGAAAATGCGCTGGCGCTCGAGCCCGAGATCGAGGCAGCCGTGGCGGTGGGCGGCGACAGCCGCGCTCACATCGTGGCGGTGGTCGTGCCGGCCGCGCAGTTCGCCGAGGACTGGGCGAAGCGCAACGGCCGCACGCGCGATCTCGCGGCGCTTTCCGGCGACAAGGATTTCCGCGCCGCGATCGGGCGGGCCGTCGACCGCACCAATCTGAGACTGGGCGCGCACGAGCGCGTGCGCAACTTCGTGCTCGCCGATGAACCGTTCACGATCGAGAACGGCATGATGACGCCGACGCTGAAGCCGCGACGCCACAACGTCCTGAAGCGGTGGGGACTGCAGCTGGAGCAGGTGCGCTGATTGAGCTGCGGACGTTCAATGCACGGTGGCGGAGAGTGCGGCGTAGCCCGTCCAGACGATCTCGATGCCGATGCAGAGCAGGATGAATGCGGACAGCCGGACGAGCACGTCGGTGCCGCTCTGGCCAAGGATGGAGACCGTGCGATCCGCGAACCGGTAGCAGACGTAGATCGTGGCGGCGATGGCGGCGAGGCCGAGCACCGCGGCGCCGCCGACAAGGACGAAGCGCGTGAGATCGAAGTTCGCGCCCCACGGCCGCTGGCTGCCCAGCGCGATCGCGACCGCGATCGAACCTGGCCCGACCGTCAGCGGCATCGTGAGCGGGTAGAACGCTTCGGCGAGGCCTTGCGGGCGAACCGGCACTTTGGCGTGATCGATCTCGTCGCCGGAATGGAGCATCCGCCACGCGAAGGCGGTCACGACCAGACCGCCGGCGATGCGCACGACGGGCAGCGTGATGCCGAAGAACTCGAGCAGGTGCGAACCGATGATCATCGACCCGAGAAGGAGGAGGAAGCCGTTAACGGCCACGCGGCTGGCGATGGCCTTCCGCTCGGCATCCGTGCTCTGGCGGGTCAGGCCGAGAAAAATCGGCGCGCCGCCAATCGGATTCACGATCGGAAAGAGGCCCGCGTAGACCAGCAGGAAGGCGTTGACGACATCGCTCACGGAACGCCAGCACCCCTCGCCGCTTTCCGATCCGCAAAAAGCCTGACCGGAATATTTCGGGCCAGATGGTCGGGGTGGCAGGATTCGAACCTGCGACCCTCTGGTCCCAAACCAGATGCGCTACCAGACTGCGCTACGCTCCGCCCAAGGTCGTGAGAAGCTCGATACAGGCTCCGCGGCCGGCCAGCAAGCG
>CAYOUO010000017.1:0-3682 GCA_964407155.1 uncultured Hyphomicrobiales bacterium
GAAGCGCACCCCGCCGCCGTTGCCGGTGCGCACGACCAGCGGCACCTTCACCTGCCCGTTGGTCATGTAGCGGCTCTTCGGAAACTCGTTCGCGATGTAGTCGAAGCACACCGCGATGAAGTCCGAGAACATGATCTCCGCGATCGGCTTCAGGCCAGTCATCGCCGCGCCCATGGCGGCGCCGAGGATGGCCTGTTCCGAGATCGGCGTATCGCGCACGCGCAACGGGCCGAACTGATCGTAGAGCCCGACCGTCGCCTTGAACACGCCGCCGGCCTTGCCGATGTCCTCGCCGAGGAACACGACGTCCTCGTCGCGCTCCATCTCCTGCGCGATGCCGCGGATCACGGCATCGCGGTAAGTCAGTTCCGCCATGCCCAGCCTCCATCGGCATAAACGTCGGTCGTCAGGATGTCCGTCGCCGAGGGCGGTGCCGCCTTGCAGGCTTCCGTCGCGTCGTCGACCACCTTGTTCACTTCCGCCTCGATCCCGGCGATCACGCTTTCGGTCACGCCGAACTGCGCGAGCCGCTCGCGATAGCGGGTGATCGGATCGTTGGTCGTCTTCCATTTCTCGAGCTCGCCCGGCGGCCGGTACTTGGCCGGGTCGGCGCGCGAGTGGCCGCTGTGGCGGTAGGTCAGGCACTCGATGAGGGTCGGCCCCTCGCCTGCGCGCGCCTTGGCGTAGGCTTCCTGCGCCGTGCGGTAGACCACGTCGGCGTCGTTGCCGTCGATGACGATCGGCGGCAGCCCGTAGGCCGAAGCGCGGTCAGCGGCCGGCCGCGGCACCGCGGTCACGTCGCTGATCGGCGTGTATTCCATGTAGAGGTTGTTCTCGCACACGAAGACGACCGGCAGCTTCCAGATCGCCGCGAAGTTGAGCGCCTCGTGGAAGGCGCCGATGTTCGTCGTGCCGTCGCCGAAAAAGACGACCGAAACGTCCTTGGTGCCCTTGTACTGCGCCCGCCAGGCCGCGCCGCACGCGATGGGCAGGTGCGCGCCGATGATGGCGTAGGAGCCCATGACGCCGTGATCGACCGAGGTCAGGTGCATCGAGCCGCCCTTGCCGCGCATCAGGCCGTTGTCGCGCGACATCAGTTCGCCCAGCACCTTCTCGACCGAGACATCGCGGGCCAGCGTGTGCGCGTGCCCGCGGTAGGTGCAGAAGCTGAGATCGCCCGGCTTCATCGCCTTGCCGAACCCGGCCGCGACTGCTTCCTGCCCGAGCGACAGGTGGCTGGTGCCCTTGACGAGGTTCTGCAGAAACAGGTCGTAAGCGCGCTGCTCGGCCTGCCGTATGGTGAATTGGGTCCGATAAAGCTGGAGACGCATCTCCTCGCCGATATCGTCGTTTGCGCTCCCGCTGCGGACGGCGGATTCGCCATTAGGCTTCTTGGCCAACACTTACCTCACAATTCCTCGTAGTCCTCCCAGGGCCGCGAGGCCTTGTGCCCGCGACCGGCCGCCTGCGGTCTATCAGGACCTCAGGCGTCCTTCAATTCAATCCGCAGTCCGAAATGGACTGCCCGGATCACGTTTCAAGATGCACTCCGAAGAGCGGCGGCCGGCAGAGGAGAAACATTCTCTCCGCCGGCCCGCCATGCAATACGCTCGCCGATCCGATTACACCTTCCAGAGATTCCGCGGCACTTTCGCCGTCTCGAAGATGTAGTCGCGGCTCTGCTCGAGCTCGAACCTGAGCTTCTTCAGGTCGACGTCGAGCAGGCTGCCCCGCCACTTGCGGATCTTGCCGCCGACGAACACGGTGTCGACGTTCGCGCGCTCCATCAGGGTTACTACCGCGCCCGGCACGTAGTTGAGCGGGGCGGCGTTGATGTGGGTGGCGTCGAGCAGGATGATGTCGGCTTCCTTGCCCGGCGTCAGCGAGCCGCACTTCTTGTCGAGATGCAGGCCCTTGGCCGCCTCGACCGTCGCGTAGCGGATCACGTCCCGCGAGTTGACGATTTCCGGCAGGTCCTTCTCGCCGTCCAGCGCCCGCTGGTTCACCTGCCCGCGCTGCAGCACCATCGCCGTGCGCATCTGGGTGAACATGCACGCGGTCATCGTGCATTCCACGTCGCTCGACAGCGACGGCTGGATGCCGAGGTCGAGGCACTTCTGGATCGGCGGCGTGCCGTGACGCATCGTCATCTCGATCGGCACCGCCAGTGACACGTGCGCACCCGAGTCGCGCACGACGCCCCAGCTGTATTCGCTCATGCCGGTCATGTGGATGAAGATGTTGTCCGGACCGAGCATCTTGTCCTGGCACATCTTGTCGAAGGTCGGCACCATGCCGAACACCGACAGCACGTGGAGCGCGATCGGCTTGTTCAGCTCGCGGCCGACTTTCCAGGCATTCTCCCAGCCCGGGATGTAGATTTCGCCGCCCATGATGAAGCTGACGAGCTGGTCGTCGGAAGAGAAGTGCTCCTTGACGATGCGAGTGGCGTCTCCCGGATACTTCAGCTTGTCGCCCCAGCCTTCGAAGTAGCCGAAGGCAGCGCGGCGGCCGGAGTCCTTCAGCGCCTTCACCGCCGCGTCGGAATGCTCCGGCGAGTGATGGATCTGCGAAACGTCGAGCACGCCGGTGACGCCGCCGTCGAGCTGCGCCAGCGAACCGTAGAGGATGTTGATGTAGACGTCCTGCGGCCGGTAGACGACCGAGAACTTCTGCAGGATGTAGTCGTAGTAGTTGACCGCGCCGTGCGGCAGACCGTCGGCGACCAGAAGGCCGTCGGCGAGGAAGCTCCGGAGCGCCGTCTCGAACTCGTGGTGATGCGTATCGATGAGGCCCGGCATCACGATCATGCCGCTCGCGTCGACGACCGCCGCGCCGCCCGCATCGAGGTCGGGACCGACGGCGATGATCTTCTTGCCTTCGATCAGCACGTCGCCCTTGTCGAACTCGCCGACCTTCGGGTCCATCGACAGCACCGCGCCGCCCTTGATCAGCACCCGCCGGCCCGCCGTTCCGGTGCCTTCCGGCAAGCCCGGCGCCACCTTGTTGGCGCGGTCGAGAATCGAGCCGGCACCGCTCGCCCCCGCCGATGCCTGCATCTGCTGTTGCCCGCAAAGCTCACACATTTCACTTCCTCCCTTCACAAATAACCGGCCGCTTTCAGGCGAACCGCTGCCAACCGTCTTCATCGGCGGAACCAGGTGGTCCGCCGCAATGCTAGCTGTATGCCGTCTTCTGGCGCATGCGCGCGACGCTGAAGAACACCGCGGCAAGCAGCGTTACCAGGCCGAGCACGGCATAATGCACCGAAGAGTCCGAATTGATGAATGACGAGGCGCTGCTGATTGCCTGCACCAGCGCCGCGCCCAGCAGCGTGCAGAGCACCGAGCCGCGGCCGCCGCCGACGCTGGCGCCGCCCAGCACGACGGCGGTGATGCTCATCAGCGTGTAATCCGTTCCCGTCGCCGCCGAGCCGATGCCGACCTGCCCGGCGAGCATGAGGCCGCCGATCCCGGTGAGCAGCCCCGCCAGCGCGAATGCGAACAGGAGCAGACGGTCGCGGTTGATGCCGAGCCGCCCGGCCGCGAGCGGGCTCGAGCCGATGGCGCGCAGACTCCGCCCGAGTGGACGGCGATAGAGCGCCCATTCGAACACCGCGACCGCGGCCAGCGCGAACAGCATGCCAAGCGGAATACCGACGATGGCGATCTGCGGCACGTCC
>CAYOUO010000018.1:0-7887 GCA_964407155.1 uncultured Hyphomicrobiales bacterium
GCGAGCTCGGGCTGGAGTGTGGCGAACAGCAGGGGGCGGCTGATGACCGCCAACGCCGCTAGGCTGACGATGGCGAGGGAGGCCAACAGGTAGAGCGTCGATGGCTGGACGGCGAGGACGTTGCCGAAGAGGAGCGCAGTCGCCTGCGTGGCGAACGACGTGTAGTAGTGCAGGAAGAGCAGCCCGAAGCCGAGCGCCAGCGCGAGCACGACGCCGATGGCGACGTCGCGGCCGCTGAGGCGCTCACCGAGCGCGCCCATGCCGACTCCGGCCGCGCCGGTGAACAGGATCATGCCCCAGATCGGCGCGATGCCGATGAGTCCGGCGGCGGTCGCACCGGCGAATCCGACATGGGAAAGCGCGTGCCCGGCGAAGGTCTGGCCGCGGGCGACGAGAAAGACGCCGACGACGCCTGCCATGACGGCGACCACGCCGCTCGCGGCGAAGGCGGTGCGCATGAAATCGTAGTCAAGAATGTTCATGGGGATGCCCATGCAGGTGTCCGTGGTCGTGGTGATCGTCCCCGTGCCCGTGCGCATGTCTGTGATCGTGGCCGTCGTCATGCTCGTGCTGGTGCGCGTCCCCCTCGACCGCGCCCGATTCGGAAAGAACGAAGATGTGCCGGCCGGTGCGCACGACCTCGATGGGCGCGCCGTAGAGGCGCGACAGCACCGGTTCGGTGATGACTTCGTCCACGGTGCCGAGCGCCGCCTGGCCGCTGCCGAGATAAAGCACGCGGTCGATGGCGCCGAGCAGCTGGTTCAGCTCGTGGGCGCTGAACAGAACGGTGATGCCCATCTGGCGGGAAAGGCGCGCGGCGAGCTCGATCACCTCGGTCTGCCGCCGCGGATCGAGGCTGATGAGCGGTTCGTCGAGCAGAAGCAGGCGAGGGCTGCCGATCAGCGCCTGCGCGAACAGCAGCCGCTGGCGTTCGCCGCCGGACATCTCCGAGATGGGCCTGGCGGCGATGGCTTCCGCGCCGACGACGGCCAGGCATCGCTCGATCTCGCGCCGATCAGCGGCGCCGAGCCAGGGCAGGCCGAAGCGCTGACCGTGGAGGGAACTGGCGACAAACTCGAAGCCGGTGAAGCGGAGATCGGGCGCGATGGTGCGCACCTGCGGCAGGTAGCCGATGGCGGGATTGCCGCGAACGGCAGGCGCGCCGAAAACCGCGATCGCGCCGGCCGAGGGCGGCAGCAGGCCGAGCACGGCCCGCATGAGGGTGGTCTTGCCGGCGCCGTTCGGGCCGAGCACGCCGACGAACTCGCCCTCGTCGACGGCGAGCGTGACGTCGCTGAGGACGTCGCGCCCGCCGAGCGAGAGCGTTACGCGGTCGAACGCGACTGCCGTCACGAACTGGGGCCCGACAGCGCCTTCTCGGTCGCCTCGAGTTCGGACAGCATCCATGCCGAGAAGGATTTTCCCTTCGGCTCGGTCTCGGTGACACCGACGACAGGCACGCCCGCCTTGTTGGCGATGGCGAGCAGCCGGGAGGTGAGGGGATCGGTCACCTGGCTGTTGTAGAAGAACACCTTCACCTTGCGGCCCTTGAGGTCGCTCTCCATGGCGGCGGTGTCGCGGGCGCTCGGCTCGGTGTCGTTCATCACCGAGAGCTGGAAGCTCTCGTTGCGCATCTGGAGGCCAAGCGCGGTGGCCATATAGCCGTAGACCGGCTCGGTCGCGGTGACTGCGGCCCCGCCGAATTTCGCCTTGATGGCGGCGGCCTTGTCGGCGACCTTCTTGAGGTCGGCATCGAGCCTGGCGAGGTTTGCCGTGTAGTCGCTTGCGTTCGCCGGATCGATGGCCGCGAGCTTGGCGGCGATGGCCGCGGCGACGGCCGGCATGGTCGCAGGATCGTACCAGAGGTGCGGATTGTCGCCGACCTTGTGCCCGACGATGTCGCCGGCGACGATGGCCACCCGGTCCGGGCTGCTGGCGGCATCGAGCAGCTTGGCGACCCAAGGATCGTAGTCGACGCCGTTATAGACCACGAGGCGCGCCGCCGAGAGATTGCGCGCCACCGAAGGGCTCGCCTCGAAGAGATGCGGATCTTCATCCGGATTCGACATGATCGAGGTGACGGAGACGTGGCTGCCGCCGACCGCCTTCGCGATCTCGCCGTAGAAATTCTCCGCCGCGACCACCGGGACCGGCGTGGCGGCGCGGGCCGGCAGCACGACGGCGCTCGCAATGGCAAGAGCTGTGAGGAATTGCTTCATGGGAAATGTTGCCCTCTGTTCCGTGCCGCCCCAGTACGAAACGTTATAACATTACATTTTGCGAAGGCAAGCGGCGTCAGCGCACCACGGTGAGGCGCTGCGCGGCGCGGGTGATGCCGGTGTAGAGCCAGCGGGCGCGATGCTCGCGGAAGGCGAAGCTTTCGTCGAACAGCACCACGTCGTCCCACTGCGAGCCCTGCGCCTTGTGAACGGTGAGCACGTAGCCGAAATCGAACTCGTCGGAGCGCTTGCGCTCGGGCCACGACAGCGCGTCGGCGGTGCCGTCGAAAAAAGCCGGATTGATGGACACCTTCGCCGGCTTGCCGGTCGCACCGTCCGCTGACGCGAGATCGTAGCGCAGCAGGCTCTTGCGCGGTCGCTTGACAGTGGCCACTGTCCACAGGCTGCCGTTCAGCAGGCCGCGCTTGCGGTCGTTGCGGAGGCACACCAGCATGTCGTCGGCCACGGGTACCGGGCCAGGACGGCCGAGCAGCTCGCGGATGCGGGCGTTGTAGCCGCGGCGGGTAGCGTTGCGGCCGACCAGCACCTGATCGGCGGCGAGCACCGCCTCGTGGTCGATGTCATCGCGGCCGATGACGCGGCTGTCGCCGTAGCTGCCGAGGTCGAGGCTGCCGCCTTCGCGCACCGTCATCGCCATGCGCACGATCGGGTTCTCGGCCGCCTGGCGATGGACCTCGGTGAGCATGACGTCGGGCTCGGCGGCGGTGAAGAAGCCGCCGCCCGAGACCGGCGGGAGCTGCGCCGGGTCGCCCAGCACCAGCACCGGCGTGCCAAAGGAGAGCAGGTCGCGGCCGATCTCCTCGTCGACCATCGAGCATTCATCGATGACGATGAGGCCGACCTTGCCGGCGCTGCTGTCGTCGTTCAACGCAAAGGTCGGGCCGTTCTCGTCCTCGCCGCGCGAGCGGTAGATCAGGCTGTGGATGGTGGAGGCGCCGACGCAGCCCTTGCCGCGCATGACGTGCGCGGCCTTGCCGGTGAACGCGGCGTAGGCAACGCCGCGGCCGACGCCCTCGGCAATGTGGCGGGCCAGCGTCGTCTTGCCGGTGCCGGCGTAGCCGAACAGGCGGAATACCGGCTTGTCGCGCGCTTTCAGCCACGCGGCGACGGCGGCGAGCGCGGCATCCTGCTGGGGCGACCATTTCAAGGCGGACACGTCGGCTTCGGCTTTCTCAGCGCAGCGTCTTCACGAGCTTCGCGTCCGGCCAACAGGTTGGCGGCACGCCGTGCTTCGCCTGCCAGAGGCCGATGGCGATGCGCGTCTTGTAGCCGACGAGGCCATCGGCCTTGCCGACATCGTAATGCGCGGCGACCAGCCGGTCCTGCATCGCTTTAACGTCGGCACGGGTGAAGCCGCCGGGCGCCGACCATTTGCCGGCGAAAGGCTTGTCGTCGCCGGCGAAGCGGTCGGCGAGGTGGCCGATGTACAGCGCGTAAAGGTCGGAGTTGTTGTAGGTCTTTAGAACATAGAAATTGTCGGTCACGATGAACGCCGGGCCATAGCGGCCGGCCGGCATCAGGAGATAATCATTGCCGGCCTCACGGGGCAGCGGCTTGCCGTCGGCGCGGGTGATGCCGAGCTTGCGCCATTCGGCTACCGGCTTGCCTTGATCGGGACCTTCGAGTGTGCACGCGACCGAAGTGGGCACGCGCGCCTCGACGCCCCAGCTACGATTGCCTTCCCAGCCGTGCTCAGCGATGACGCTGGCGGTCGTGGCGAGGCTGTCGGGCACCGATTTCCAGATGTCGGCGCGCCCGTCGCCGTCGAAATCGACCGCTGACGCGAGATACTCCGACGGCATGATCTGGGACTGGCCCATCGCGCCCGCCCACGAGGCGCGCATCTCGTCGGGCCTGATCGCGCCGCGCTGCAGGATTTTCAGGGCGGCGATGAGTTCGCCGCGGAAGTAATCCTTGCGGAGGCCGACGAACGCTTCCGTGGCAAGCGCCGGGACGACGAGCTTGGGCAGGTTTTCCGCACCGAACCCCGACTCCTTGCCCCAGATGGCGACGAGCATCGGCGGCGAGATGCCGTAGCGCGCCGCGATGGCGGCGAGGGGCTTCTGCCACGTCTGGAGCTTCTGGCGCCCGGCGAGGACGAGGCGCTGCAGGATGGATTCGCGGAAGTAGGCGCCGGGGTCCTGGAACTCGGCCTGCGCCGTGTTGGGCGGCAGCACCGGTGGCGCGCCGGGCGGCTGAAGCTCCGGCATCGACCAGTCGAGCGCGACGCCGCGGAAGGCAGTGTCGAACGTGGTGCGCGAGACGCCGGCGGCCTTCGCCTCGGGCCACAGGTCGTGGTCGATCCACGTCTGGAACGCGCGCTCGACGGCAGGTTTGTCGACGGCGGCCGCCGCAGGCACGGCGACGATCAGCGCGATGGCGACGAGAAGGGCGCGAAGCATGCGGCGAGGTTTAGCATGGCGGCCGTCATTCCGGCGAAGGCCGGAATCCAGATGCATTCGCGAGGATGGTCCTGTTGGCACTGGGGTTTGCCAGGTGACAATGCGCAGTGCCCTTCGATCTGGACCCCGGCCTCCGCCGGGGTGACGGGAGAGATTGGCCCGTCCCTCAGAGCTTCGTCATTCCGGCGAAGGCCGGAATCCAGATGCATTCGCAACGCGCTCGCGCCTCATCCGCCTTCCCCGCGAAAGCGGGGATCCAGGGTGCGAAGGACCGGCCACGAAATTCGGGGAAGGCCCTTCGGCTCTCCCTGGGCCCCCGCATTCGCGGGGGACGCGGGCGAGAGCTTGACCTTTCTGCGGAAATCGGCGATTTCACGCGTCATGACGGCTGAAACGCGCCTTGGCGCGATCTGCATTATCGGGATTATTACCGGCTAGCTCCGCGCTGGCTGAGGCCGTCTTCTCTTTGCCCCCTGTATAAAGACGAGACGACCGCCGGCCGGCGGCGGCGCTTCTTGCGTGATACGAGGGTGACGGCGCGATGGGCCTCAGGCTGCACAACACGCTGACGCGCACGAAGCAGGACTTCGTGCCGATCGACGCGAACAACGTGCGCATGTACGTGTGCGGGCCGACGGTCTACGACTTCGCGCACATCGGCAACGCGCGGCCGCTCATCGTCTTCGACGTGCTCTTCCGGCTGCTGCGCCACATCTATGGCGAGAAGCACGTCACCTATGTCCGCAACATTACTGACGTGGACGACAAGATCAATGCGCGGGCCGCAGAGGAATATCCCGACCTGCCGCTGAACGATGCGATCCGCGCCGTCACCGAAAAGACCGAGGCGCAGTTCCACCAGGACGTGAAGGCGCTCGGGTGTCTCGCGCCGACGCACGAGCCGCGCGCGACCGAGTATATCGAGCGTTCGGCGGCGCCGACCGACATGATTCGCCTGATCGCCGACCTGATCGCCAACGGCCACGCATACGTGGCTGAGGGGCACGTGCTGTTCCACGTGCCCTCGATGCCGGACTACGGCCGGCTCTCCAACCGTTCGCTCGACGACATGATCGCCGGCGCGCGTGTCGAGGTCGCGCCCTACAAGAAGGACCCGATGGACTTCGTGCTGTGGAAGCCATCGAAACAGGAGGCGAGGAGCGAAGCGACCGGGAAGATAATTCCCGGCGAGCCGGCGTGGCAGTCGCCGTGGTCCGCCGGACGGCCGG
This sequence comes from uncultured Hyphomicrobiales bacterium, assembly GCA_964407155.1. Taxonomy (GTDB): domain Bacteria; phylum Pseudomonadota; class Alphaproteobacteria; order Rhizobiales; family Kaistiaceae; genus DASZQY01. Next base: position 5,872 of record CAYOUO010000018.1, read on the forward strand.
GCTGGCACATCGAGTGCTCGGCGATGGCGGGCGCGCTCCTCGGCGACACCTTCGACATCCACGGCGGCGGCATCGATTTGATCTTCCCGCACCACGAAAACGAGATCGCCCAATCGCGCTGCGCCCATGGCACCAGCGCGATGGCGAACTACTGGCTGCACAACGGCTTCCTCCAGGTGGAGGGCGAGAAGATGTCGAAGTCTGCCGGGAATTTCGTGACGATCCGGGAGCTGCTGGCAACGGACAAATTTGGCGGGCGAGCGTGGCCGGGCGATGTGCTGCGGCTGGCGATGCTGATGACGCATTACCGTCAGCCGATCGATTTCGCGATCGCCCGGGTTGGCGAGGCCCAGGCGATGCTTGACGGCTGGTGGGGCTGGGTCGTGGACGAAGCCGGCGACGACCCGGCCGCACTTGCGCCGAGTGCCGAATTTGTCGCCGCGCTTTGCGACGACCTCAATACGTCGCTCGCGATCGCGAAGCTCTACGACCTGGAGAAATCGGACGACGCGGACGCGGCCCGGCAGCTCTACTCCAACCTTCTCTTCATCGGCATCGACTTGCGGCGGTTTTGGAGAGAGTTTGAGGAGAACGCCCGGGGCGGGACCGTCGACGAGGGCAAGCTTCGCGAATTGATCGAAGCCCGTGCTGCCGCCCGCAAGGCGAAGAACTTTGCCGAGGCGGACCGCATTCGCGGCGAGCTCGACGCGATGGGAATTGCACTGAAGGATGCGAAGGACCCCAAGACGGGGGAACTGGTAACGACCTGGGAGGTCAAGCGATGACAATCGAGATCGATCACATCAGCCTGAGCGTGGGCGACTACGACCGGGCGAAGGCATTTTATGACGCGGCGCTGAAGCCGCTGCGCGGTGGCGTGTTGATGGAATTTCCGATGGACGACGGCACCAAGGTCATGGGCCTCGGCGCCGACGGCAAGCCGTTTCTCTGGGTGAGCGGTGGCGGCAAGGTTCCGCACCAGCACATCGCGCTCCGCGCCGAGACACGCGAACAGGTCGATGCGTTCCACGCTGCGGCGGTGGCGGCGGGCGGCACCGACAACGGGGCACCCGGCCTTCGCCCCCACTACCACGCGAACTACTACGCCGCCTTCGTGCTCGACCCGGAAGGTCACAACATCGAGGCGGTGTCGCATGCTGCACCGAAGGTGCGGCGGGCGAAAAGCGCGGGGCGGTCGCGATCGGCCAAGACCGGCGCAAAACGCGCCGGGGCGGCGAAGAAACCGGCGAAGCGGTCAGCGAAACCAGCGGCCCGCAAGCCCGCTCGCAAACTGGCCCGGAAGCCGGCGACGCGGCGCTCCACCGGTCGCAAGACCGCGGGAAGAAAGATCCGGCGATGACCGCCGCGCGCCTCACCGGCGGCTGCCAATGCGGCGCCGTGCGCTTTCGCGCCGAGCGGCTGGGGCGCGCCGCGATCTGCCATTGCCGCATGTGCCAGAAGCACTTCGGATCCTTTTATGGGCCGTTGGTGACCGCCTTCGACGTGACGTGGACGCGCGGCGCGCCCAAGTGGTTCCAGAGCTCGAACCGCGCGCGACGCGGTTTCTGTGCGGACTGCGGCACGCCGCTCGCCTACTTGCCGGACGACGCGCCGATCGAACTGGCGATCGGAGCGTTCGACGATCCGACGGTGGCTGCGCCGACCGTGCAGGTGAACCCGCGCGACAAGCTGCCGTTCGTCGATACGCTGCATCTCCTGCCGACGCGGCCCGACGATGAATCGCCGCGCGCCTCTGCGTTCTACGCGTCGATCGAGAGCCGCCAGCATCCCGACCGCGACACGCCGGACTGGCCGGCCCGCTGAGTTCGAAACGATGAGCAAAGAACGCCTGTACCTGTTCGACACGACGCTGCGCGACGGCGCGCAGACGAGCGGCGTCGATTTCACGCTGGACGACAAGCTGGCCGTCGCCGCCGTGCTGGATACGCTCGGCGTCGATTACGTCGAGGGCGGCTATCCCGGCGCGAACCCGACCGACACGGCGTTCTTCGAGAC
>CAYOUO010000019.1:0-3038 GCA_964407155.1 uncultured Hyphomicrobiales bacterium
AGGCGGCATCGGGCGAATAGGTCCCGCCGCTCTTCAGGCGATCGACCAGGCGCGCGAGCGTTTCGCCGGCGCGGTCGGCGATCGCCGCGCGCACGGCGACGCGCGCCGCCAGACTGGCATCGGGGGCCACCTCGCGGCCGATCTCGCGCGCACTGTCGGCTTCGTTCGGCAGGTTGAGCACCTGCGCGCGGAAGGCCGGCTCCAGCTTCTCGTCCTCAGCCACCTCAGCCAGCGCGTCGATGAAGGCCGCGTCGGCCGATGCATGTGCGCCACGACGCGCCGCCAGCGTGCCTTCGATGAACGTGCGCGTCGCCAGCGTCTGTGCCGCCTGCCAGCGGTTGAAGGGATCGGCGTCGGTTCTGAGCAGGAACAGCAGGTCTTCCGGCGGCGTGTCGATGGCCAGCCTGACCGGCGCCGAGAAACCGCGCAGCAGCGAGGGAACCGGCCGCGCGGGAACGCCGTGGAACACCAGCGTCTGCTCGGCCTCGGTGAGGTGGATGACATCGCCCTCGACCTTGCCGCCGGTGACGCGCTCGACCGCCACGTCGGCGCCGTTCTGTCCGACGAGGCCGAAGCGGACCGGGATGACCATCGGCTGCTTGACCGGCTGGCCGGGCGTCGGCGGACAGGATTGCGTGAGCGTCAGCGTATAGGTCTTGCGCGCCGCATCGAAGGCGCCACGCGCCGTCACCTCCGGCGTGCCGGCCTGGCTGTACCAGCGCTTGAACTGGCTGAGGTCGGCGCCGCTGGCATCGGCAAACGCGGCGAGGAAATCCTCGATCGTAACCGCCTGGCCGTCGTGGCGCTCGAAGTAGAGGTCCATGCCGGCGCGGAAGGCTTTCTCGCCGAGCACGAGCTTCAGCATGCGCACGACCTCGGCGCCCTTCTCGTAGACGGTCGGCGTGTAGAAGTTGCTGATCTCGTGGTAGAGCTCCGGCCGCACAGGATGGGCGAGCGGGCCGGCGTCCTCGGGAAACTGGCGTGCGTGGAGCGTGCGCACGTCGGCGATGCGCTTCACGGGGCGCGAGCGCATGTCGGCCGAAAATTCCTGGTCGCGGTAGACGGTGAGGCCTTCCTTCAGGCAGAGCTGGAACCAGTCGCGACAGGTGATGCGGTCGCCGGTCCAGTTGTGGAAATACTCGTGGGCGATGACGCCTTCCACGAAAGCGTAGTCCACGTCGGTCGCCGTTTCCGGCGCGGCCAGCACGTACTTGTCGTTGAAGACGTTGAGGCCCTTGTTCTCCATCGCCCCCATGTTGAAGTCGGAAACGGCGACGATGTTGAACACGTCGAGGTCGTACTCGCGGCCGAAGGCCGTCTCGTCCCACCGCATCGACCGCTTCAGCGCCTCCATGGCGTAAGTGCAGCGCTCTTCCTTGCCATGCTCGCAGTAGATGGCGAGATCGACCTTGCGGCCCGACGCCGTCACGAAGGCATCAGTGATGACGCCGAGATCGCCGGCCACCAACGCGAAGAGGTATGAGGGTTTAGGAAACGGGTCGTGCCAAATCCTGTAATGGCGGCCGGTCCCCGGAACGGGGCCGCCATCGCCCGGGTTGCCGTTGGACAGCAGCACTGGCGCCAGCTCTCGCGGTGCCTCGATGCGCACGGTGTAGACCGCGAGCACATCCGGCCGGTCGAGGAAATAGGTGATGCGGCGAAAGCCCTCCGCCTCGCACTGCGTGCACCATGTGCCGTTCGAGCGGTAGAGCCCCATCAGCTTGGTGTTTGCGGCGGGGTTCAACTCGGTGACAATTTCCAGCGTGAACGGCCGCGCCGGAACGCCGCGCACGGTGAGCGACTGCGGCGTCGCCGTGAAGCGATCCGCGGGGAGCGGCGCTCCGTCGAGGGCGATCGCGACGAGCGTGAGTTCGTCGCCATCGAGCGTGAGGTCGCGGTCCGATCCGCTCGGTGTCAGGCGCAGCGTCGACGTGACCGTCGTTTTTGTCTCTTCGAGCTGGAACAGGAGGTGCACGGTCTCAATGCGGAACGCTGGCGGACGATAATCGGCGAGACGGACCGGCGCCGCTTCGATGTTCATGGGACTGCGCTTTCAGGAGTTCGTGTGTGAGTGCCGGCGTTTTTCTAGTCGCTTTCGCCGAGCGACCGCAAATCTTCCGGAGGCATTTCGCATAAGGCGAGGGAATTGTGTCGTAATTGACGTGCGCCCCTCGCGGCGCGCCGCTTTGCTGTATCCGCTCGTAACGGCCTCGCCCGCGTCACTATTCCATTGAAACGAAAAGCGCTTTGGCGACCGATGCGCCGGCCGACAGACGCCGTGACGCGCATCATTTGCATTCGCCGGAGGCGCGCGATAATGAGGAAATTTGAAGGGAACCCGCATGGTGCGTACGACGCTGGAGGATGTCGCCCGGCAGGCTGGCGTCAGCCTTGCAACGGTCGACCGCGTCTTGAACCGGCGCCCCGGAGTCCATGCGCAAACCGCCGAGCGCGTGCAAGCGGCGGTGACCCAGCTCAAATACCGTCCGGACCGGCTGGCGGCGCGCCTGGCGCGCGGCAGGGTGCATCGGTTTGCCTTTGTCCTGCCCACCGGTGAAAACGCGTTCATGCAGATCCTCGAGAAGGAAGTGCTGGCAGCGGCCGAGCGCTTTGCCGAGGAACGTGTGCAGATTTCGATTGCCCACGTCGACGTGTTCGACGGCGATGTGCTGGCCGGCGCGCTCGAGAAGTTGCGCGGCACCGTCGACGGGGTCGCGGTGGTCGCCCTCGACCATCCCAGCGTACGCGAGGCGATCAACGACCTGGCGGAAGCCGGCATCACCGTCGTCACGCTGGTGTCGGACGTGCCGCGCGCCAGCCGCACGCATTACGTCGGGATCGACAATTCCGCCGCCGGCCGCACGGCCGCCAGCCTGCTCGGACGGTTTCTTGGATCGAGCCACGGCAAGGTGGGCCTCATCGCCGGATCGGTGGCGCTCCGCGATCACATCGAGCGCCAGCTCGGCTTCGAACAGGTGATGAGCCGCGATTTCCCGGGGCTGACGGTACTGCCGGTGCGCGAAGGGCGCGACGAGGAC
>CAYOUO010000020.1:0-6349 GCA_964407155.1 uncultured Hyphomicrobiales bacterium
GGCGGCGCCGGCTCGGCCGTGCTGGTGATCGACGATCTCGTCGATACCGGCAAGACCGCGCGGCTCGTCCGCGATATGGTGCCGAAGTGCCACTATGCCACGATGTACGCCAAGCCGGCGGGCCGGCCGCTGGTCGACACGTTCGTGACCGAGGTCAGCCAGGACACGTGGATCTATTTCCCGTGGGACATGGGCTACAGCTTCCAGCCTCCGAGAGCGCAGGAAACCGCAGGTTAGGAGTCACCGATGCCCCTCCATCCCGCCATTGCCGCCCGTCGCACCGCCGTCATCACGGGCGGCGCGAGCGGCATCGGCCTCGCTGCCGCCAAGCGCTTCGCCGGTCTCGGCATGAACGTCGCCATCGCCGACATCGATGCGGCACGGCTCGATGCCGCGAAGACCGGGATCGCCGCGGCGGGCAGCGGCGAGGTGCTCGCCGTTCCGACCGATGTGTCGCGCCGCGATCAGGTCGAGAATCTGCGCGACCGCGTGCTCGCCGCGTTCGGCGACATCGCGGTGTTGATGAACTATGCCGGAGTTGGCGGCGGTGGGGGTCCGTTCGAGAACTACGCCGGCTGGGAGCGCGTGCTCGGCATCAATCTCTGGGGCGTCGTCAACGGCGTTCAGGTATTCGCGCCGGTGATGATCGGGCAGGGGAAGCCGGGTGCGATCGTCAACACCGGTTCGAAGCAGGGCATCACCACGCCGCCCGGCGACACAGCCTACAACGTCTCCAAGGCCGGTGTGAAGGTGCTGACCGAGGGCCTGCAGCATGTGCTGCGCAACACGCCAGATTGCCGCGTCACGGCGCACCTGCTGGTGCCGGGCTGGGTACACACGGGCCTGACTGCAAACGGGCGGACCGAGAAGCCGGCTGGCGCCTGGTGGCCGGACCAGATCATCGATGTGCTGCTCGACCGCATGGGACGCGGCGACTTCTACATCATCTGCCCGGACAACGACGTATCGAGCGAGCTCGACCGCAAGCGCATCCTGTGGGCGGCCGGCGACGTGGCCGAGAACCGTCCGCCGCTTTCCCGCTGGCACGCCGATTACAAGGACGCCTTCGCCGAATTCTTGAAGGACGAATAAAGCGTTCTTTTTTCGTCACACCCCGGTGAAGGAGGGTAAGCAAGGGACCGCAAACCTTCCGGCCAAGACGATGTCGAGATCACCTTCCTCCACGCCACCGCCCGACGCCGGCCTTCGCCGCGCCGCGCTGCCGACCGTCGTTTATGCCGTCGACGCGCTGCCGCCCGCTCATCCCGCGCTCTTCGGGACGGCGCGCGACGGCATGGAAAAAGTCTCCGAGGTCATCGTGCCGCCCCGCGACGGACGCGCGTTCCGCGTGCCGGCAGGTCATTTCTTCCGCATCGTCAGCAGCGAGGGGCCGCAGGTCGGCGATCTCAACCTGTGGAACGCACGCGATCTCGCGGAGCATTTCTACAGCGGCAAGACGCGCGCGCTGCATGCCACGCACGTCACCACCGGCGACCGGCTGTGGAGCACGCTGCCGGCGCTCCGTCCGCTGGCGACGATCACCCGCGATACCCTCGACTGGTACGGCTGGGACGAGGACGGCGCCGGCGTGCACGACGTCATCGGTACGCGCTGCGATCCCTACACCAATCTGCTGCTCAAGGGCGTCGAGTACCACCACTGCTGCCACTCGAATCTGACGCGGGCGCTGGCGGGCACGTTCAACATGCCGCTCAGCGAGGCGGAGCGGCATGTGCATGACGTGCTCAACGTCTTCATGTGCACGGGCTTCACCCGCGACACGCACCGGTACTTCATGAAGGCAAGCCCGGTGCGGCCGGGCGACTTCATCGAGTTCTTCGCGGAGATCGATCTCATCGGCGCACTCTCGGCCTGCCCGGGCGGCGATTGCGCTACGAGCCACTCCGACGATGCGGCACGCTGCTATCCGCTCAGGGTCGAGATCTATCGCCCGCGCGACGGAGCACTCGCCGGCTGGCAGCCGCCGGCCGTGAACCCCTATCCGCGCAGCCACGGCGCCTGAGGCGCCGCGGCTGGCGGCCGGCTTCAGGCGCGCGGCACGACCGGTTCGACGACCGGCGCCTTCCGCCGCGGCGCCGAGCTTTCGATGTTGGGGAGAAACACCGTCAGCAGTCCGATGAGCGGCAGGAACGCCGTCACGTGATAGACGAAGATGATCGAGGTCTGGTCCGCGAGCCAGCCGAGCACGGCCGCGCCGAGGCCGCCCATCCCGAACGCGAGCCCGAAGAAGACCCCTGAGATCATCCCGATCTTTCCGGGCACGAGTTCCTGCGCGAAGACGACGATCGCCGGCATCGCCGAAGCGAGCACGACACCGATGACGATCGTCAGGATGACCGTAGTGGTCAGGCCGACGTAAGGCAGGACCAGCGTGAACGGCAGGATGCCGAGGATCGAGACCCAGATCACGTACTTGCGGCCGATGCGGTCGCCGATCGGGCCGCCGATCAGCGTGCCCGCGGCGATCGCCGCGAGGAACACGAACAGCAACACCTGCGCCGTCTGCACCGGCGTGTGAAAACGCTCGATGAGGTAGAACGTGTAGTAGCTCGTGATGCTCGCCAGGTAGAAGAACTTCGAGAAGACCAGCGAGACCAGAATCCCGATCGAGACCGCGACGCGGGTGCTCGAGAGCCGCTGATCGCCGGTCGCCTTGGCCTTCCTGACCGGGCGCGGCTGGGCGCTGTACCACGAGCTGACGTTCCACAGGACCACCGCACCGCAGATCGCGACGATCGAGAACCAGGCGATGCTGTGCTGGCCGCCGGGGACGACAATCAGCGCCGCCAGCAGCGGGCCGAGCGCCTGCCCGACATTGCCGCCGACCTGGAACACCGACTGCGCAAATCCATAACGGCCGCCCGACGCCAGGCGCGCGACCCGCGACGATTCCGGATGGAAAATCGAAGAGCCAGTGCCGACCAGCGCGGCCGCGATGAGCAGCAGCGCGTACGACGGCGCGATGGAGAGGAGCAGCAACCCGACGAGGCTGAACGCCATGCCCCAGACCAGCGAGCGCGGCAGGGGTCGGCGGTCCGTGAGCGTGCCGACGACCGGCTGGAGGAGCGAGGCCGTCACCTGGAAGACGAACGTGATCAGCCCGATCTGAGCGAAGCTCAGCGCATACGCATCCTTCAGCACCGGGTAGATTGCGGGCAGGAGCGACTGGATGACGTCGTTGAAAAGGTGCGCCAGGCTGATCGCGGACAGGATCGCAATGACAGTCGTGTTCTTGTCAGCGGCAATGGCGCCGCCCTTGGCAGGCGTTTCCACGTTCTAATCCCCGGGGTCTGGCGCCGTCGGTCGACGGCGAGGGGACTATCTAGCCGGAATTTCGGATTCGACCAGCCCGCTTTTGCCGGCGCGTTTGCGTGGCCCGCGATGCGGGCAGAAACACCGGATCAAACGTCTCCATGCCCCGGGGGAGGCTCCGGGGCATGGAGCGCGCGACCTCAGGTTTTCACGTGAAACCCTAGAGGTCGATCACGTCGCTCTTCGTCGCCTTGCGGATGGCGGCGGCAGCATCGCGCATGGCCTTGGCAACCCGGCGCTGAATGTCCTCGCCCGCGTCCTGCAGCGCTTCGGCGATCGAGGTCTTCAGCTCGCGGCGCGCGTCGTTCACCTCGTCGAGCACGCCGGGGATGTCGCGGTCGCGTTCCTTGCGGCCCTTCAACTCGTCGTCCCACCAGCCGCGGAGCTTGGCCGCCTTGCGGCCGAATTTCTCGAGACCGTCCAGCACCATGTCGGCGACATCGCGGTTTTCCTCGAGATAGGCCCTGCCGCTGTCGGTGATGGCGTAGACCTTCTTGTTGCCCTCGGCGGACGCGGACACGTAGCCGACCTCTTCCAGGTAGGTCAGCGTCGGGTAGACCACGCCGGGCGAGGGGCTGTAGATGCCCTGCGACCGCTCCTCGAGGGCCTTGATGATGTCATAGCCATGGCGGGGTGCGTCACCGAGCAGCGCCAGCACGACGACGCGCAGGTCGCCGTCGGCGATCATCTTGCCGACGCGGAAGGCACGTCCGCCAAACCCGCCACCGAACCCTCTGCCGCCCCTGCCGCCGTGCCTGCCCCAGCCTCTGCCCGGGCCCGGCCCGCCGCCTGAAAACTGCCACTCCTCGCGATTGTCATGATGCCAGTGCGGGTGCATGTAAAACCTCCGTGTGTTATATCGTGCGATATAACTAGATGCCCTCGCTACGCTCCGCAAGACATATCGTGCGATATTTTTTCGGGGGACCCGTCCGGTATCTGCAGCCCAACATTTCCGCCATTTTCGACGCCCCCGGGCCTATCTTCATCCCCATCCGCCTGATAGTCTGATGCCACAAACGCTGGAGTCGCGCATGGCTGGCCACACCGTCCCCCATTTCCAGAACGACGCGGGCGTCCCCGCCATCGCGATCGGGGTCAAGGAATTCATGTGCACCGGCGCTTCCTCGCCGTTCGATCATCCGCACATATTTCTGGATATGGGAGCGGACAACGAGATCGTGTGCGCGTACTGCTCGACGCTCTACCGCTACGACCCGGCGCTCGGCGCGACGGAGACCGTGCCACCCGGCCATCTCCTGCTCGAGCACGCCGCCTGATCCGGCCAACGCTTGAGCGGATCTGCCCGATCGGCTGAGAGACCGGCGCGGCGGATTCTGGTTGTCGGCGCGGGCATCGGCGGTCTGACCGCGGCGCTTGCCCTCAGCCGGCGCGGTTTTCAGGTCGACGTTGCCGAGCGGGCCGAAACTCTCAGCGAGATCGGCGCCGGTATCCAGCTTTCCGCCAACGCCGGGCGGGTTCTGGCGGACCTCGGGCTCATGCCGGCAATCGCCGCCGCTGCGGTCGAGCCCTCCGCGATCGAGGTGCGGAGCGGCCTGAGCGGCGGACTGCTGACTTCACTTTCCGGACAGGCGCTGCGGCAGCGGTACGGCTTTCCGTATTGGGTGATCCATCGCGCCGATCTGCAGACGGTGCTGCGTGAAGCAGTGGAGAGGGATGCCGGCATCCGGCTGCATCTCGGGGTCGAGGTCGCGGGCTTCAGCGAGACCGCCGACGGTTCCTCCATTCGTGCGGACGCGCCGGCGCTGGTGAGCGAAACGTTCGCCGCGGTCATTGCGGCGGATGGGGTCCGCTCGGTGCTTCGCTCGTTCATCTCCGGTGCCGCCACCGCGCGGCCCGCGAACCGAACCGCATGGCGCGCGCTGATGCCGGTCGATGCCGTGCGCGGCCTGATCCCTGTCGACGCGGTGTGCGCCTGGCTCGGTCCCCGCGTGCACATGGTGTCGTACCCGGTGTCGCGGGGAACCGCGGTCAACATCGTCGCCGTCATCGAGGAGCATAGCGAACACTCCGGCTGGGGCATGGCCGCTGATTTCGCAGCGCTCGCACCGCACTTCGCATCATGGTCTCCCCGGGTGCGCGCAGCGATGTCCGCTGCGTCCGCGTGGACGACCTTTCCGCTGTTCCGGGTCGAGGCCACCGGCGCGTGGAGTTCCGGCCGCGTTGCGCTTCTCGGCGACGCGGCGCACGCCATGCTGCCGTTCCTGGCGCAGGGCGCGGCCATGGCGATCGAGGACGCCGCCGTGCTCGCCGCGCGGCTTGCCGCGACAACGGACGTGCGCCCTGCGCTCAAGCTGTACGAAGCCGAGCGCAAGGGCAGGGTGGCGAAGGTCGCGGCTGCCGCAGCGCGTACCGGCGAGCGCTATCATCTGGCCGGGCCGATGGCGATGGCGCGCGATCTCGCGTTGCGAGCGGCCGGCAAGCGGCTGATCTTCGGTGAAGTCGACTGGATCTATCGCTGGCAGCCTAGCGCCGGATGATGCCCATGCGGCGGAGCAGGAAATAGGCGCCGGCGGCGGCGGCAATGGCGAGGCCCATCGCCCACAGCGAGCCATGGTGCGCGCTGGTCAGCGGCAGGCCCGACGTGTTCATGCCGAAAATGCCGGTCACCAGCGTCGGCGGCAGGAACAGCGCCGTCATCACGGCGAGCGCGTTGACGTTCTTGTTGGTCTCGTCGGACAGCCGGGCGCCGATTTCGTCCTGCAGGAGCCGCGCGCGTTCCTGCACGGTGACGACTTCCTGGTCGAGGGCGTCGAGCCGCTGCACCAGCCGGTCGGTATCGAGCAGGAGGGCCGGCTTCTCAGCGATCTCCTCGGAGATGTCGAACCGCTTGAGCAGGACACGCAACGCCGCGAGCTGACGGTGCAGCCGCACACCGGTGCGGCGCACGCGGCCGACACGGCGCCGCTCGTCCGAGATCGACTCGATCAGCAGCTGGTCCTCGATGTGGTCGAGTTCCCGGGCGAGGTCCTCCAGCAGTTCGTCGATGCCGACG
>CAYOUO010000021.1:0-2962 GCA_964407155.1 uncultured Hyphomicrobiales bacterium
ACCAGGAGACCGGGATCGAGAATCTGGGTGAGCCAGAGCGACATGGCGCAACCATACCGAATTCGCCGGCATGAAGCGATGACGGCAGCCACACGCGCAAAATTCTACCGGAGGCCATCCATCGGAGAGATGCGCGGCGGCAAATTGCGGCCTACAGTCGGAAAAGATTTCGTTTTGCCCGGACCCCGTTAACCGTCCACCCGCAGCCGGGGTGGCGAAGACCGCAAAGAGATGACCGCCGAAGACATTCCCGATCCCCGCGGACTGCTCGCCTGGTACGCCGAGATGGGCGTGGACATCGCGCTGGCCGATGCGCCGGTCGATCGCTTCGCGTCGCCTTCGGCCGCGGCCGGAAAAGCCGCCGCGCCGGTGCATGACATGCCGCCGCCTGCCGCCACTTTTCCTTCGCGCGATACTCCGCGGGCGCCGGCAGCCCCGGCGGTGATCCCGGCCGCGCAGGCGCCGACGCCGCCGGCCGTGGCGGAGCGGGCCGCGCAGGATGCCGCCAAGGCCGCCACGACGCTCGACGAATTGCGCGCCGCGCTTCTGCGGTTCGATGGCTGCGCCCTCAGCAAGACGGCGACGCAGCTCGTGTTCGCCGACGGCACCCCGCACGCGCGGGTGATGCTGGTCGGCGAGGCGCCCGGCCGCGACGAGGACATCCAGGGTCTGCCGTTCGTCGGCCGCTCCGGCCAGCTCCTGAACCGGATGCTCGCCGCCATCGGTCTCGACCGCCGGTCGGTCTACATCGCCAACGTCGTGCCGTGGCGGCCGCCCGGCAACCGCACGCCGACGCCGCAGGAGACCGCGCTCTGCCGGCCTTTCATCATGCGGCAGATCGAGCTTTGCGATCCCGATTTTCTGATCTGCATGGGCGCGCCGTCGGCGGCCGAGCTCATGGGCAACACCCAGGGCATTCTGAAATTTCGCGGGCAATGGCGCGCCTTCGACACCGGAACGCGCACGATCAGGGCGATGGCGACGCTCCATCCCGCCTATCTCCTGCGCCAGCCCCTGCAGAAGCGGCTGACGTGGCGCGACTTCCTTCAATTGCAGGAAGCGCTCGCAGCGAATTGAACCCGGCACCGTCCACAGCGGACCGCGCCCGGTTGTGTTGCCGGCGGTGGCTCGTTAAGCTTGGTCCATAACGGCCGGAGAAACCGGCACAAAAAGTGCTTCGCAGCGGGCAACAAAAAGGCGAAGCCACAGGGGACAAGACTGATGGAGTATTTTGCCCAGCAGCTTATCAACGGGCTGGCACTCGGTTCCATCTACGGCCTCATCGCCATCGGTTACACGATGGTCTACGGCATCATCGGCATGGTGAACTTCGCCCACGGCGACGTGTTCATGGTGTCGGCGTTCATCGCGCTCATCGTTTTTCTCGTGATGACCCAGTGGCTCGGCATCGACTCGGTGGTGCTGAAGCTCGCGGTGATGATGGCCATCGGCATGACGCTGACCGGCCTGTGGAACTGGTCGATAGAAAAGATCGCCTACCGGCCGCTGCGCGGATCGTTTCGCCTCGCCCCGCTGATCTCGGCGATCGGCATGTCGATCACGCTGTCCAATTTCGTGCAGGTAGTGCAGGGGCCGCGCAACAAGTCCATTCCGCCGCTGGTGCGCAGCGTCATCAACCTGCCGACCGCCGGCGACGGCTATCCGATCTCGATCTCGGTGAAGCAGATCATCGTGACGGTGATCACGGTCGTGCTGCTCATCGGCTTCTGGATCCTCGTACAGAAAACGTCGCTCGGCCGCGCCCAGCGCGCCTGCGAGCAGGATCGCCGCATGGCCGCGCTGCTCGGCATCGACGTCGACCGCACGATCTCGCTGACCTTCGTCATGGGTGCCGCGCTCGCCGCGGTCGCCGGCACCATGTACCTGATGTACTACGGCACGGTGAATTTCGCCGACGGCTTCCAGCCCGGCATCAAGGCGTTCACCGCCGCCGTCCTCGGCGGCATCGGCTCGCTGCCCGGCGCCATGCTCGGCGGCATCCTGATCGGTGTGATCGAAGCGCTCTGGTCCGCGTATTTCTCCATCGACTACAAGGACGTCGCCGCGTTCTCGGTGCTCATCATCGTCCTCATCTTCATGCCGCAAGGCATTCTCGGCCGTCCCGACGTGGAGAAGGTGTAGTGAGCGTCGAGTCGGAAGGCGCCGTACAGACGAGCCCCGAAGGGGCGCAGATCGAGGACGAGGCCCGCGTCGCCGCGGCTGCCGGCGAGCTTCCCGAAGCGCGCGCGCCGGAGCACAGCATCGCGCGCGGCATTCGCGAAGGACTGCTCGCCGTCGGCGTTTCGTTCCTGATGTTCGTGCTCCTGATCGGCTTGCAGACCGACGAGGACATCAACAACAAGCTGATCCTGAAGACGCGCTGGCCGCTGCTGGCGGTGATCGTCATCGCCATCGGCATCGCGCGCTTTCTCATGATCACCGTCATGGCGCCGCGCAACGCCGCGCGCAAGGGAACCGCGGCGGTCAAGGCAAAGACGAAGGCGGCGCCCTCGCCGCTCCGGAAATATTTCGCGCCGATCGCGATCGTCGCGCTGTTTGCCGACCCGCCGTTCATCCTCGCCGTGTCCGGAATTCAAGGCTCGCTGAAATGGGTCGACAATTTCGGCATCCAGATTCTTATCTACGTGATGCTGGCGTGGGGCCTGAACGTCGTCGTCGGCTTCGCCGGACTTCTCGATCTCGGCTACGTCGCGTTTTACGCCGTCGGCGCCTACTCCTACTCGCTGCTCGCCATTCATTTCCACCTGTCGTTCTGGCTGCTCTTGCCGCTCGCGGGAATGCTCGCCGCGACCTGGGGCCTCATTCTCGGCTTCCCGGTGCTGCGGCTGCGCGGCGATTATCTGGCCATCGTCACGCTGGCCTTCGGCGAGATCATCCGGCTGATCCTACTCAACTGGCGTCAACTCACCAACGGCGGCTTCGGCATCTCCTCCATTCCCAA
>CAYOUO010000022.1:0-3820 GCA_964407155.1 uncultured Hyphomicrobiales bacterium
GAGCCCGCCGCGGACCGGCCCGAAGAGCTGGCCGATGGTGTCGAGCAGGTCCTCGGCCATGCCGGAGCGTTCGAGGATGATGCCCATGAAGGTGAAGAACGGGATCGCCAGCAGCGTGTCGTTCGACACCACGGCGAAGACGCGCTCGGGCAGCGCCTGGAAGAAGGTCGGGCTGAACTGGCCGAGCGCGATGCCGATGGCGCCGAAAGCGAGGCCGGTGAAGGCGAGCGAGAAGGCGACCGGGTAGCCGAGCAGCAGCACGATCACCAGCACGCCGAACATGATCGGCGCCCTGTTGGCGATGAAAAAGGCGGTCATCGCGGCGCCGGCGCCTTGCCGCCCGGCGCGTGCGGGTCTTCGATCAGGCCGCGCATGATGGCGATGCGCTTGATGATCTCCGACAGCCCCTGCACGAACAGCATGACGAAGCTGACCAGGATCAGCGCCTTCGCCGGCCACACGATCAGGCCGCCGTAGCTCGTCGACATCTCCTGCAGGCGATACGAGTCGAAGACGAACGGCGTGGTCTCGACGATCATCAGGAGAGTGAAGGGCAGCAGCATCAGCACATGGCCGGCGAGGTCGATCCAGTTGCGGACGCGCTCGGGCAGGGCCGCCGACACGATGTCGATGCGGATGTGCTCGCCACGCTGCAGCGTCCACGCCGCCGCCAGCAGGAAAGCGGCGCCGAACAGGTACCACTGCAGCTCGAGCCAGGCGTTGGAGGCGAGGTCGAAGAGCTTGCGCGAGGTGGCGTTGGCGGCGCTGATCAGGATCGAGCCGAGGATCAGCCACGCGGCGGCGCGGCCGATGGCGATCGTCACGCGGTCGATGCCGCGGCTGACGCGGAGCAGGAAGTCCATGCGGGCAGGCGGTCCCCTTCAGTGCCGCGCTGCCGGCGGCTTGCCGGGACGCACCTTGCGATGGCCGACATGGCTTGGCAAGCGGGCCCGAAGGGCGGAAAATTGCCGCGCCCGACCGCAGCCGCGCCCGACAGGAGAGCAACCCATGTGCCGCAACATCAAGCCGCTGTTCAACTTCGATCCGCCGGCGACGGAGGATGAAATCCGCGCCTCCGCGCTCCAGTTCGTGCGCAAGATTTCCGGCTTCACCCATCCCTCGAGGGCGAACGCGGAGGCCTTCGACCGCGCCATCGACGAGGTGACAGGGATCGCCAGCCGGCTGATCGCCGCGCTCGAAACCAACGCGGCGCCGCGCAACCGCGAGGACGAAGCCGCCAAGGCCAAGGCGCGCGCAGCGCTTCGTTACGGGACGGTCTAGACTGCGCTGAAACCGCGCGCCGCGCGGGGCTGGCGGGCGGTGGACTTCGCTTGCGGCGGCCCTATTGTGGCGCCGCCATGAACGCGACCTCGCCCTTGCCTTCGCCGGTGCTCCCGCCTGGCCATCCACCGGTCCAGCGCCCGCGCGTGGGCGTGCTCCTGATGAACCTCGGGTCGCCGTCGGGCGCCGACACTGCCTCGGTCAGGCGCTACCTCCGGGAGTTTCTTTCCGATCCGCGGGTGATCGAGACGTGGCGGCCGCTGTGGTGGCCGATTCTCAACCTGGTCATCCTCAACATCAGGCCGGCGAAATCCGCGCACGCCTATCGCCAGGTCTGGAACAGCGAGCTCAATCAGAGCCCGCTCATCGTCATCACCCGCCGGCAGGCAGAGAAGCTCCGCGAACGGCTGGCCGGCGACGACGTCGTCGTGGACTGGGCGATGCGCTACGGCGAGCCCGCGATCGGGCCGCGGCTGGAGGCCATGAGAGCGGCGGGGTGCGAACGCATCCTGCTCGCGCCGCTCTATCCGCAATACTCGGCCGCGACCACCGCGACCGCCAACGACGCCGCCTTCGCCGCGCTGGCGAAAATGCGCTGGCAGCCGGCCGTCAGAACGCTGCCGCCTTACCACGACGATGCCGCCTACATCGAGGCGCTCGCAACCTCGCTGAAGGATGCGCTCGCCCAGCTCCCGTTCGCGCCCGAGACGGTGCTGACCTCGTTTCACGGCTTGCCGCGCGAATACCTCGACAAGGGCGATCCCTATCACTGCCAGTGCCAGAAGACGGCGCGGCTGCTGCGCGAGCGGCTGGGCTGGCCGGCGGAGAAGCTGCGCATCGCCTTCCAGTCGCGCTTCGGCGCGGCCGAATGGCTGACGCCATACACAGACGTCACGCTGACGGAGCTGGCGAAGGGCGGCATGAAGAGGATCGCGGTGATGATGCCCGGCTTCTCGGCGGACTGCCTCGAGACGCTGGAGGAGATCGCGATCCGCGGCGCCGAGACGTTCCGTGCCGCCGGCGGCGAGCAGTTTGCTGCGATCCCCTGTCTCAACGACAGCGACCCCGGCATGGCCATGATCGAGACGCTGGTGAGGCGCGAACTGTCCGGCTGGGCCTGACCGCGGCCCGTGTTCCGGTCCCCGGCGCGCTGACGAAAAGGCCGGGGAGCTGCCGCAGGCAGGGGCCTCGGCGGCGCCCCGGCAAGGTGTGCCGTTGCTAGGTAAGAGGCACGCGTTTCGATAGGCCGATCTCGCGACGCGGACACCTGTCCGAAGGTCTAGGTGCCACGACTTGCCGCAGGCGTCAGGCGGGAGCCTTCCGGCTGGTCGCGGCGCTGGCCAGATCGCGCAGCGCCGGCAGCGCCCAGACGAGGCCGAGCGCGAGCAGCGGCGTATAGATCTCGCCCCAGTAGCGGTCGAGCGGCTTGCCCACCACGGCAAAGGCGAGGAGGTAGGTAAAGACGGTGAGGGGAATGCGCCGTCCATCGCCGTCCGGCCACGCCAGCAGCCCGAGCGTGCCGAGAACGAGAAACGCCGCCGCGACGGTGAGCGGACAGAGCGCGAGCACGCCGGCGAATGCCGCCGTGCTCAACACGAACGATGCGCCGCCGAAACGCAGCCAGCCTTCCGCCGTGCCCGCATCGCCGGGTCCGAGCTGTTGCAGGACCATGTGGTAGTGCCAAGCGTAGTACGCGGCATACGCGACGAGCGCCACCAGCCACGCGGCTGCTTCGCCGCGCCGTCCCTGCCGCCACGCGACAAAAATGCAGACCAGTACGTAGGGCAGCGCGAGCTCGCGGAAGAACAGCGCGAGCGCGCCGGCGCCGAATCCGATTTCCCGGCGGTCGAGCGCGAAGCAGGTGGCCGAGAGCATGATCAGCGTTCCGCACGCGTACTCGCTGAACAGCACCGAGCCGGGCGCCAGGCAGCCCGAGAGCGCGACCAGCAGAACCGGAATCATCGCGACCGCGGCGGGCCGTCCGGCGGTGTGCAGGATCAGGATCGTCGCCGCCGCGGCCGCGATCAGGCTGAGGAGCACCAGCGCTGCCTGCGCCGCCGCCACCGAGGGAAAGAGGCTCACGACGGTCAGGTAGAGTGGCGCGCGCCATGCGGGAACGGAGAGCGTGCCGTAGTGGCCCGCAAGGAGCTCGGCGTGGGCCGACGGATAGTAGGCGCCGCCGGCGTGAAGCCGTGCCACGATGCGGCCGTAGAGCGCGAGGTCGCCGTCGCCGGCGTGCGCCGGCGGCGGATCGCGATAGGCCGCCGCGACCAGGACGAGCGCGGCGAAGGCCAAGGCCGCAGCGACGAGCATGACGCGCGCGGCGAACGGGGAGAGCGCGCGCAGCGGCGTCGCCGGCAGCCTCCATTCGTCGCGGGATATCAGTCCGGCGGAGCCCATGGCGGCAGGGTAGGGGGAAACCGCTAACCTTTTGCCAACGCTGGCGCCATTCGCGCCGCGCGCCGGTGCCTTCCGGCGGGTCGTCAGGCGACGCCGATCCGGAGCAGGTCGTGGAAGCGGACGAGCCCGACCGGCTTGT
>CAYOUO010000023.1:0-6457 GCA_964407155.1 uncultured Hyphomicrobiales bacterium
CACCATCGGCAACGCCACCGAAACGCGCGACTGGGCCGCCGGGCACGGCTACCGCTCGCTGATCGTGGTGACCAGCGACTACCACATGCCGCGCTCGCTGGCCGAGCTTGCCGACGCCATGCCCGACGTGGCGCTCACGCCCTATCCCATCGCCAACCCCGAGCTCCACCTCGCCGACTGGTGGAATGAGCCGGAGGCGTTCGCACTTCTGTTGCGTGAATACGGCAAGTATCTTTTCGCGGCGCTCAGGCTGGCGCTGGGCGCGCCGATCCCTGCCCACACCGCGGCAAACGGCCAGACCACGGCGACGGGCTCATGAACTTCATCCGCTCGGTTCTGTTCAACATCGCCTTCTACGTGGTGACCGCGGTGATGCTGGTCGCCTCACTGCCGTTCTTCTTCATCCTGCCACAGGGCTTCGGCATGTGGGTGGTGAGGACGTGGGCGCGCGCGGCGGTGTGGCTGCACGTGTGGGTCGCCGGCGTGAAGGTCGAGGTGCGGGGCCGCGAGAACATTCCGAAGACTGGCGCGATCGTCGCCTCCAAGCACCAGTCGGCGTTCGAGACATTCGCGCTCATCCCGCTCCTGAGGAACCCGACGATCGTGATGAAGCGCTCGATCCGCTGGCTCCCGATCTTCGGGCAGTACACGGTGCGGACGGGAATGATCCACGTCGACCGCGAGGGGAAAACCTCGGCGCTGCGCGATCTCGCCGCCCGCGCGCGCACCGAACTCGACAAGGGGCGCGAGATCATCATCTTCCCGGAGGGCACGCGGCGCCCGCCCGGCGCGAAGCCGGATTACCAGCCGGGCATCGCCCTCCTCTACCGCACGCTCGACGTGCCGGTGGTGCCGGTGGCGCTGAACTCCGGACTGTTCTGGCCGCGCCGGCAGTTCGTTCACCAGCCGGGGACGATCGTGATCGAGTTCCTGCCGGCGATCCCGCCCGGTCTCGATTCGCGTGCGTTCCTCACCCGCCTGCAGGGCGCGATCGAAACGGCCTCGAACGCGCTGGTCGAAGAGGGCCGCGCCGCGCTCGGCGAGCCGCAGGCAGCTACCGGCCGCCTCTGAAGGCCGACTCGATTTCGCCCGAATGCGACTCTTTTTTTGGCGGGATTTCATGAGAACACTTGCATCGAAGACGCAACTGTTCTACATTTGTTCTCATGGTCGCCGCGCTCCCGTTTCTCCTCTCCGATCAACCCCCGGACGTCCCCCGGAAGGCGGGGCTCGGCGACCGCTTTCACTATTTCCGCGGCGCTTCCGGCCGCCGCTACCTGTTCTCGGAGGTGGCGGCGAAGGACCTCGCCGACTTCCGTGCGGCGGTGACCATGGCGGCCGAGCGCTCTGTCGACGGCCGGCTGGCCGCGACCTGGATCGGCACGATCGACACCGCCGGGCGCCTCGCACCGGCGGATCCGAACTGGCCGCGCTTCCGGCCCGGCATGGTGATGCTGGTGCACCTGCTGGCGGCGCGCGAAAGCGAACGCGCGGCAGCAATCGCCGATCTTGTCGAGGCCGGCCGTGAGCCGGCGGTGCAACTGGCCCTGCCGCTCGCCGCCTAGCGCATTTGCAGGAAGAATGCTTCCCGTTTTTCCGTGCGGAATTGCGGACGACAAGGCAGCGGGAGCAATTCACGATCACGTCGTGGATTGCTGCAAAGCATCGGCCAGCCACTCCAGCGTGGCATCGCGAATGCCAACGGCGCGCATGTGCGCGACGGTGTTGCGCACATAATCGGCATTGGTGCCGGAGACGCCGGCGCTGTCTCTCACCAGCCGCAGCAGCTCCTCGCGCGGCAGCAGGCCGGCATATTGCGTATGACTGCGGTCGACGACGTAGGCGATCGCGGTAACGCGGCCGGACGGCAGACCGGTGGACAGCAACCGAACGGGGCGCTCGACCTCCATATAAACGTCGGTAACGAGCTCGCGCTCGCGCAGGTAGCTCATCACCGGCTCGCGCTCGGCGGCGGCAACGCGGTAGGCGACACCACGGCAGGCGCCACCGCGGTCGAGCCCGAGCACCAGCCCCGGCCGCTCGCGCGTGCCGCGGTGGACCCAGGAATAGATGCAGAGCGCGCGGTGCGCGCCGGTGAGCACGGCCGGCGACGATTCGACGTACGGGAAGCCCGGCCGCCACATGAGCGAACCGTAGCCAAAGACCCAGAAATCGGACATACGGAATGCGGCCGGCAGACAGAGACGGCAGCGGCGTAGCAAGCGCCCGCGCACGTTGCAATGCACGGGCGGAAGGACGAAGCACGAATGGCAGGGCGCAGAGGCGGCCGCATTGTCGCGTTGGTGGTGGTGCTGGCGGTCGTCGTCGTCGCGCTGTGGCTGGGCTACTGGTACGCCGCGCACGCCATGGCCGAGAAGGCGCTGGCGCGGCTCACCGGCGGGCGCGACGGCCGCGAGATAACCTGCACCGATCCCGTGCTTTCCGGATTTCCGCTCCGCCTCGATCTCAACTGCTCGGGGGGCGGCTACAGCGCGGCGCCCGAGAGCATAACCGCCGCGCTCGGCGGCGTCCGCGCCAGCGCCCCGCTCTACCGCCCCGGAACGGTGGAGGCCAGCATCGACGGACCGCTCACGGTCAACGACCCGACGCGGAACGTGGCACTGACCGCCTCATGGTCGGCGGCGCAGGCCGAGGCACAGGCCTGGCTCGGCGGACTGACCGGCGCCGGCGCGACCTTCACCGGCTTCAAGGCCGAGAACGCGGGAGCAGCCGCGCTGCCTATCTCCGCCGCGAGCGCCGACACCGCCAGCGCCGCGATTGCGCCCGCCGGCGGCGGCTCCTACGCGATCACCGGCAACGCCCATAATCTGAAGCTGACCCGCACCGACGGCGGCGAGCTGCCGACGCTCGACGCCGACGCCGAGGTGACGGCGCTCAACGTCGGATCGGCGCTCGGCACCAACCCCGAGCGCACGCTGATCGCGTGGCTCAGGCGCGGCGGCTCCTTCCGGATCGACAACGTGCGGCTGGCGGCGGCGGGGGCCGTTCTTTCCGCCAACGGAACGCTCGCGGTCTCGAAGGGGGGCGTTCTCTCCGGCGCGCTGGTGCTGCGCTTCACCAACCTCGACGCGTTCGTCAATCTCATCGACCAGATCAAGCCCGGCTGGCACGACAAGGCGCTGACCGGCGTTCAGGCGATCACGGCGCTTTCGGTGCCGGTCGATACCGCCGACGGGCCGGCGCGGCAGACGACGCTGTCGATCATCAACGGCGTGCCAATCGTCGGCGTGGTGCCGGTGCCGATCAAGCTGCCGCGCGTGAAGCTCTGAGCAATCGCAGGAAAAAATGAATCGCGCTTTTCCGTCCGCGATTGCGGAAAGCAAGGCCGCGAGATCATAAATTTGGAACGCCCGGAATCAGCAGCTGGTGGAGCGGACGGATGTACCTGGCAGCGACCGACAGCGACGTCCCCGCCATCGTCCGGCTCATGAACCGGGCATATCGCGGCGCGGATAATTCTTCCGGATGGACCACGGAAGAAGCCTACCTCTCCGGCGACCGGATCACGGAAGCGCTTCTTCGCGCCGACATGAAGGGCAAGCCATCGGCATCATTGCTCAAGTGGCAGAATGAAGAGGGCGCCGGGATTACCGGCTGCGTCTGGCTCGAACCCGTCGATGACGACACCTGGTATCTGGGATCGCTGACGGTCGATCCCCGGCGTCAGAACGGAGGCCTTGGCCGTACCATGCTTGCCGCCGCCGAGGACAGGGTCCGCGACCGCGGCGGAAAACGCGTCCGGATGACGGTCATCAACGTCCGCGAAGCGCTGATCGCGTGGTATCTTCGCCGCGGCTACGAGAAGACCGGAAAAACCCAGCCGTTTCCATACGGCGACGATCGCTTCGGCAAGCCGCTGCGCGACGATCTCTGCTTCGTGGTGCTGGAGAAGCCGCTTTAATCGTTCGGCCGCGTCTTTTTGGGATCCGCGCTGGCGCGGCTGCCGCCGGCCGGCTCTGCTTTCGTGCCACCGTCGTGCGGGCGGCCGAAGTCAGCGGTCGCGGTTTCCTGGCCAGCGGCAATGATGCCACGGCGGATCGCGCGCGTGCGCGTGAAGAGATTGAACAGCGCGTCGCCGTCGCCCCAGCGGATGGCGCGCTGGAGCGCCGACAGATCCTCGTTGAAGCGGCCGAGCATCTCGAGCACGGCCTCGCGGTTGTTGAGGAAGACGTCGCGCCACATCGTCGGATCGGAGGCGGCAATGCGGGTGAAATCGCGGAAGCCGCCGGCGGAAAACTTCATCACCTCGCTCTGCGTCACCGTCTCGAGATCGGCCGCAGTGCCGACGATGTTGTAGGCGATGAGATGCGGAACGTGGCTGGTGATGGCGAGCACGAGATCGTGGTGCTCGGGCGTCATCGTTTCGACGTTGGCGCCAAGCTTGCGCCAGAAGGCGGCGAGCTTTTCGACCGCGGCGGCGTCGGTGGCGGGCGGCGGCGTGAGAATGCACCAGCGGTTGTCGAACAGCGAGGCGAAGGCGGCGTCCGGGCCGGAATACTCGGTGCCGGCGACGGGATGGGCGGGGACGAAATGCACGCCCTCCGGCAGGTGCGGCTTCATCTGCGCAACGACCGCGGCCTTGACCGAGCCGACGTCGGAGACGATGGCGCCGGGCTTCAGCGCGCCGGCGATCGCCGCAGTCGCCGCCCCGACGGCGCCGACCGGGATCGAGAGAATGACGCAATCGGCGTCGCGCACCGCCTCGGCGGGATCGGCGTGGAAGCTGTCGCCGAGGCCGAGCACCTCGGCGCGCGCCAGCGTCGCGGGCGAACGGGTCGAGATGGCGACGTGGCCGGCGACACCGGCACGACGGGCGGCGAGCGCGATCGAGCCGCCTATCAGGCCGATGCCGACCAGCGCCAGCCGCGGGAAAATCACGTCGCTCACGTCTCTTTTCCTGCGTTCGCGCCAGGGGACTTCTTGCCGGTGCCCTTCCCCATGAAGGCGGCGAACGCCGCGACCGTGGCCTCATTGGCTTCGGCGGAGCCGACGGTCATGCGCAGCGCATTCGGCAGCCCATAGGCGCCCACACGGCGGAGAACGATGCCGCGCGCGATGAGAAAATCGTCGGCGTCGGCGGCGCGCCGGCCAGCGGCATCCGGGAAATGGATGAGGATGAAGTTGCCGACGCTCGGCGTGACGGCGAGGCCGAGCTTCGCGATTTCGGCGGCGAGCCGCGGCAGCCACGCTTCGTTGTGCGCAACCGCCTGTTCGCGGTGTCCGCGGTCGCCAAGCGCAGCGACGCCGGCGGCAATCGCCGCGGCCGAGACATTGAACGGCCCGCGGATGCGGTTCAGCACATCGATGACTGGCGCCGGACCGTAGGCCCAGCCGATGCGCAGCCCGGCGAGGCCGTAGATCTTGGAGAACGTGCGCGTCATCACGACGTTGTCGGCGCTGCCGGCGAGCTCGATGCCGCTCTCGTAATCGTTGCGGCGCACGTACTCGGCGTAGGCGGCGTCGAGCACGAGCAGGATGTCGGGCCGGAGTCCCTCGTGCAGGCGGCGCACTTCCCGGAACGGGACGTAGGTGCCGGTCGGGTTGTTGGGGTTGGCGAGGAAGACGACACGCGTCTTCGGCGTGACGCGCTCAAGCAGCGCATCGACGTCGGCGGTGTAGTTCTTCTCCGGCGCGACGACCGGCGTGCCGCCCATCGCGCGGATGGCGATGGGATAAACGAGGAAGCCGTATTCGCTGTAGAGCCCCTCATCGCCGGGGCCGATGTAGCCGTTGGCGATGAGGTGGAGGATGTCGTCCGAGCCGTTGCCGCAGACGATGCGCTCGGCGGCAAGGCCGTGCGCGGCGGCGATCGCCTCGCGCAGCTCCGTGGCGGCGCCGTCGGGATAGAGCTCGAGCTTGTCGGCGACGCTGCGGTAGGCGGCGATGGCAGCGGGGCTCGGCCCGAGCGGCGTCTCGTTGGACGACAGCTTGTGCAGCTTCACGCCCGCCGCCGCTTTGGAGCGGCCGGGAACGTAAGGCGCGATGTCGAGAATGCCGGGACGTGGGCCTGGACGGACGCTCATGACCGCGCGTCCGCAGTTTCATGGAGCAGCGACGACGGCGCGCCGATGGCGATGCCGCGGGCGAAGCCGCCGACGAGAGAAAGCGAGCGCACGCCGCCGCCGGCCGCAGCGAGACGACGGCGGAGTTCGTCCGCGTCGATCGTACGCGGCGCCGCTAACAGAACGTCGTCGCCGGACCGGGCGAGAACAGTTCCAAGATCGGCGGGCGGTGAAAATTCGCCGCCGACGATGAGCGCGAATCCGCCGATGTCGAACGGCACGCCATCGGCGAGCGGCGGCGAAATGACGCAGGCCGGCAGATCGGCCGGCCTTCCCTGTGCCGCGATGAACGGCAGTATCGCCATGATCTTCGGCGCGCGTTCGCCGGCGAGCCCGCGCCACCACGGGCCGGGAGCGGCCTGCGCGACCAGCCC
>CAYOUO010000024.1:0-9798 GCA_964407155.1 uncultured Hyphomicrobiales bacterium
GCGCGCCTGTCGCAGCAGATGTAGGACATGAAGGGCATGATGCTGATGTCGACCCTGCTCGGCGTCGGCGCGGCGGCGGCCGGTGCGGTCAGTCACAGCGACAGCGCCGCGCAGGCCGGCGCCGGGATCATCAGCGGTTCGAACAGCATCATGTATCGCAGTCTGATGACCTTTCGCCGCGACCAGGAGTCGGCGGCCGACCGCAATGGCGTGAAATTCCTTACGGCGACCCAACAATCCGGGGCGGGCATGCTCGCGGTCCTGAAGCGCCTCGCCAACGAGGAATTGCTCAGCGCCAATGAGGTCGACCCCTACATCCAGAACCATCCGCTCTCGCGCGATCGCGTCACCGCGCTGGAGGATATGGTCACCAAGAGCCCCTACTATTCGCAGAAAGACCCGCCGGACCTGCAGCGGCGGCATAACATGGTGCGGGCCAAGCTTGCGGCCTTCACCTGGCCGGCACAGCGGGTGCTGCGGCAGTTCCCGCTGAGCGACACCAGCCTGCCGGCGCGCTACGCGCGCGCCATCGTTGCCTACCGCACCCAGAACCCGGCGGACGCTCAACGTCAGATCGACGCTCTCATTCAGAGCGATCCGTCGGACCCCTATTTCTATGAGTTGAAGGGCCAGGCGCTTCTGGAGGATGGAAACGCTCCGGCGGCGATACCGCCGCTCCGCAAGGCGGTGGCGCTGGCGCCCAGCGCGGCGCTCATCAAGATCCTGCTCGGCCAGGCGCTGGTGGCGCTGGACAAGCAGCCGTCGGCCCAGGAGGCCATCGACATCCTGAACGGCGCGATTGCACGGGAGCCACACATGGGCACCGCTTATCGCGCGCTTGGCCGTGCTTATGCCATCGTCGGCAATGAACCGATGGCCCAACTGGCCACCGCCCAGGGCCTGTTTGCTGAAGGCAGTTTCGACGACGCCCGCATTCAGGCGCTTCGTGCTCAAGCCAAATTGAAGCGCGGATCGCCGGCCTGGCTTCGCGCCGACGACATTGCATCGTATAAGCCGAGCAAATAGCCCGGGATTTTGAGATCGGAACGCCGCGATGAAATTCCATACTCCTGCCGTTGCCCGGTCAATGGCCGTTGCCGGGACCATGCTGCTGCTCGTCTCGGGCAGCGTGCATGCTGACGACATGGCGGCCCCGGCCTCCAGTTCGCCGATGAGCACGATGGCCGCTCCGTCGGGCACTTCGACTTCCGCCGCGGGAGGGCTCACCGACGAGCAGCGCCGCGAGGTCGAAGCCACGATCCGCAACTACCTGATCGCCAATCCGGAAATCGTCCGCGACGCGATCAACGCGCTGCAGGCGAAGGAAGATGCCGCGGCGCAGGTGGCGCAGCAGGATGCGATCAAGCAGAATGCGGGCCCGCTGTTCAACGCGAAGCGGGAAGCCGTCATCGGCAATCCCAAGGGTGACGTCACTCTGGTCGAATTCTTCGACTTCAACTGTCCGTACTGCCGTCACGCCGAGGCGGACATGAAGACCCTTGTCGCAGACGACCCGAACCTGCGGGTGGTGCTGAAGCAGTTCCCCATCCTGGGAGACGCTTCCGTCGCGGCGGCGCAGATCGCGGTCGCCGTCCTGCTGACCGCCCCCGATAAATATGCCGCCTTCCATGACGAGCTGATCAGCGACAAGGGGCAGGCCGACGGCAGCAAGGCACTGGCGGTCGCTCAGGAGCTTGGCCTCGATCCCGCGAAGATCAAGGCCATGGCGAATTCCAGCGAAGTGAAAGCCAACATTTCGGCGGCGACGGATCTCGCGCAGAAGCTCGATATCACCGGCACCCCGAGCTATGCCACCAAGCTCAAGGTCGTCGTTGGTGCCGTCGGACTGGATGCGCTGAAAGCCGAGATCAAGGCAGTTCGGGACTGCAACAAGGTCGCCTCCTGCTAGTTTGGACGCGGGCTTTTCCTTCCCGGACGATTCCGCCTATAACCGGGCGACTTCCGGCGGGATTCCATGTCCCGCGCCCTAGATTGTTGCCTCGATGGCGCGCGCGATTCTCATCCTCAACGGCCCCAACCTCAACATGCTCGGCAAACGCGAGCCCGCCGTCTATGGCGCCGGGACGTTGTCCGACATCGAGGCGGCGTGCGCGGAGAAGGGACGGCAGCTCGGCGTCGGCATCGCGTTTCGCCAGTCCAACACTGAAGGAACCCTCGTCGACTGGATTCAGTCGGCCGCCGGAGAATTCAGTGGAATCATCATCAATGCCGGGGCGTATACACACACCTCGGTCGCGATCCACGATGCGCTCCGGGCCGCCGGCTTGCCGGTGATCGAGGTCCATCTGACCAACGTCTACGCCCGGGAGGCGTTCCGGCACCACTCCTACATCTCGCCGGTCGCGAAAGGCATCATCGTGGGGCTTGGGCCGCGGGGCTATACGATGGCCATCGAGGCCCTGTACAACCTCGTCAACGCCGAACCGTCGCGCAGCTAGCGCGAACAGAAACCGGGAGCGGAAGGCTCGTGCATGGCTGAGAAGAAATCGATTGTCGACCAGACGCTCATCCGTGAGCTGGCGGAGTTGCTTGCGGAAACCGGTCTGAGCGAAATCGAAGTCGAGCACGACCAGACCAGGATCCGGGTAGCGCGCACCCTGACGGTCGCGGCAAGCGCTCCTGTCGTTTCGGCGCCGGTCGGTGCGGTTCAGGCAGCGCCGGCTCCGGCCGCGGTTCCCTCGGACGCCAACCATCCGGGCGCGGTCACCTCACCCATGGTCGGCACCGCGTTCCGCGCGCCGGAACCCGGCGCCCGTCCCTACGTCGAGGTCGGCGATGTCGTTCGCCAGGGCCAGACGCTGCTCATCGTCGAAGCCATGAAGACGATGAACCAGATTCCGGCGCCGCGCGCCGGCAAGATCGTGCGCATTCTGGTCGAGGACGGCCAGCCGGTGGAGTTCGCCGAGCCCCTGCTGATCATCGAATGACCGCGGCGCCGCACCTGTTCTCCAAGATTCTGATCGCAAACCGCGGCGAGATCGCGCTGCGGGTCCTGCGCGCCTGCAAGGAACTCGGCATCGCCACGGTCGCCGTCCACTCGACCGCCGACGCCGACGCCATGCATGTGCGGCTGGCCGACGAGAGCGTCTGCATCGGACCGCCACCGGCACGCGAATCCTACCTCAATATCCCGCAGATACTGGCCGCCTGCGAGATCACCGGCGCCAATGCGGTGCATCCCGGCTATGGATTTTTGTCGGAAAACGCGCGGTTCGCGGAAATCCTGGCGGCGCACGATGTCGCCTTCATCGGCCCCAGCGCGGAGCACATCCGCATCATGGGCGACAAGATCGAGGCAAAGCGCACGGCCAAACGCCTCGGCATTCCGGTCGTGCCGGGCTCGGAGGGCGGCGTATCCAGCGACGCCGACGCCAGGAAGATCGCGCAGGAGATCGGTTTTCCGGTTCTCATCAAGGCTTCGGCCGGCGGCGGCGGACGGGGAATGAAAGTCGCACGCACCGCCGAGGAACTTCCCAATGCGCTCGCCGCCGCACGATCGGAAGCGCGCGCAGCCTTCGGCGACGACGCCGTCTATATCGAGAAGTATCTCGCCAGGCCGCGCCACATCGAGGTGCAGGTGATGGGCGACGGCAAGGGCATGGCGGTCCATCTCGGCGAGCGCGATTGTTCGCTGCAGCGACGTCACCAGAAAGTGCTGGAGGAGTCGCCCTCGCCCGTCATCGCGCCCGAGCAGCGCGCCAAGATCGGCGGCGTTGTCGCGGACGCCATGTCCAGCCTCGGCTATTCCGGGGCCGGCACCGTCGAGTTCCTGTACGAGGACGGCGAATTCTACTTCATCGAGATGAATACGCGTCTGCAGGTCGAGCACCCGGTGACCGAAGCAGTGACCGGCATCGATCTCGTCAACGAGCAGATCCGCGTGGCGAGCGGGCTCGGGCTTTCGTTTACCCAAAAGGACGTGACCTTCAGGGGGCATGCGATCGAGTGCCGCATAAACGCCGAAGATCCCAAGACGTTTGCCGCATCGCCCGGGCGCATCGCCTACTATCATCCGCCCGGCGGCCTTGGCGTGCGCGTCGATTCCGGAGCGTATCAGGGCTACATGATCCCCCCCTACTACGACAGCCTCATCGGGAAGCTGATCGTGTACGGGGCGACGCGCGCGGAGTGCCTGCGGCGGCTGGCCCGGGCCCTCGACGAGTTCGTCGTCGACGGCATCAAGACGACCATTCCGCTGTTCCGCGAGCTGGTGAACGATCCTGACATCATTGCAGGCAATTACGACATTCACGGGCTGGAGAAGAAGCTGGCGAGCTGAGCCATGACGGGGCGTGACGAGACCGGTCTCGAGATCACTCCTCAGGTGCTGCTCAAGGCTTATGCCATCGGCATTTTTCCGATGGCTGAATCCGCCGAAGACACCAACCTCTACTGGATCGAACCGGAAGAACGCGGCATCATTCCGCTCGACCGGTTTCACGTGCCGCGCCGCCTGAAGCGCACGATCGCGGCAAGGCGATTCGAGGTCCGCATCGACACCGATTTTGGCGCGGTGATCGAAGGCTGCGCTGCATCCGTCGCGGATCGCCCGAAAACGTGGATCAACGACCGCATCCGCAAACTCTACGGCGCGTTGTTCGACATGGGTGCCTGCCACACCGTCGAGACATGGCGCGACGGCAAGCTGGTCGGCGGTCTCTACGGCGTTTCGCTGGGAGCGGCTTTTTTCGGCGAGAGCATGTTCTCGCGAGAGACCGACGCCTCGAAGATTGCCCTGGTTCACCTCGTCGAGCGATTGGTCGCGGGCGGCTATCGGCTGCTCGACACGCAGTTTACGACCGATCATCTGAGACAATTCGGTGCGGTTGATGTCGACCGCCGCACGTATCAGGAACTGCTCGCCGCCGCGATCGCGACGCCCGTCGACCCTACTTCTTGGGCGGCGGAACGTTAGACTTCATCTTGCAGTCGGTCAGCCACACGTCATAGACCGGATTGTCGACGGCGTGGAGACCGGGGCTGTCCGCGAACATCCACCCGCTGAAGATGCGGCGCACCTTGCGGTCGAGCCCGATCTCATCGACCTGCACAAAGGCGTCCGTGCGCGGCACGTCTGTTGGCGGGCGCGTGTAGCAGACGCGCGGCGTTACCTGCAGCGAGCCGAACTGCACCGTCTCGTCGATATAGACGTCGAACGACGTGATGCGGCCCGTAATCTTGTCGAGCCCTGCGAATACCGCCACGGGATTGGCGATCCGGTTTGGACTCGGCGGAATCGGGGTGCCGGCCGGTTCCCCAGCCTGATTCGGGGGGGCGACGTCGGTCAATGGGGCCGCGGGCGGCGCGTTGTCGGGTGGCGCGTTGTCGGGTGGCGCGTTGTCTGGCGGCGGCACGGCATCGGTGTTGGGGGCCGGAGCCGTATCGTCCTGGCCGGCACCAAGGTCGATCACGCCCTGCTGCGCGCCGGCGAGGCGCCCGGTCATCACGGTGATGCCGAGGGCGAGGACGAGGACGGCGGCGACGCGTCCAGGAATTTGCCGCTGGAATCTATCTTGGCCGTCTCGGGACATCGATGCTGGGGCTGAAAGTGGGCCGCGAGGAATTCTGCTGGTAACACGCGATCTTGGTGACGAAAAGAAGGCGCGACTTCGCACTTGCGCCCGCTAGCCTGCCGGGGGCTGCCCAAGCCAACCCTCGAGACCGGCGGCTTCGCTCGCCGTCAGTGATAGCCCTAGGCGGGAGCGGCGCCACAACACGTCTTCAGCCGTTTGCGCCCATTCCTCGTCACACAGATATTTCACCTCGGCTTCCGTCAGGTCCGCGCCGAACCGGCGGCCGAGACCGGAAGCACTGCGCGCGCCTGTCAGCACAGCCGAAGCCCTGGTGCCATAGGCGCGAACGAGACGGGCGGCATGTCCCGGGGAAATGAATGGATACGCCGCGTTCAGGGCTCGCTCCATGTCGCGCTCACCACCACGCGGGTAGCCGCCGCCGGGCAGCACCGCGCGGCCGGTCCAGCCCGGTTCCACGTCGCGATAGCGGCCGATGCGGTCGACGACATCTTCCGCCAGACGGCGATGAACCGCGATGGCACCGCCGAAAACCGAGATGAGCGGCGCAGTCAAAGGGGGATCGTCGATGACAATGGCATCCGCGGTTCCGGCAGGCGCGTCGAGCGGCAACGCCGTGATTCTCGCAAACGACCGCACCAGCGCCTGCCGCGGAAACGGCGCGTGAAAATATTGCTCCGCAACGTCGAGGAGATACGCCACGTCCGCGTCTGCAATGCCTGCGGCAGCCGGATCGTCGCCGCATAGGGTGGCAACTGGACCGAGCAGCACAGTCCCTCCCTCCACGGGCAGCGCATAGACGATCTGGCCGTCCGCGCTTGGCAACGCATATGCGGCATTACCGAACGCCGGCTGGCGGACCACGATCCAGGCGTGCTTGCGCCGTTGCACCGACGCGTGGCTGCTGCCATGCACGACATGATTGAGCACGTCAGCCGCCTGGCCGCCCCCGGCGTTGACGAGCACGTTCGCCGATACGATGAAGCGGTCGGCGTGCGCGACCGACTCCAGGGAAAGGCGCCATTCCGCACCGTCGCGCTCTGCAATCGTGCAGCGGAGGCGCGGGTAGATTTCGCCGCCCCGTGCGCGCGCGTCCATCGCGTTGTGGACGGCAAGGCGCCCGATGTCGACGGCACAGTCCGAGTAGGCGACGGCGTCGCTGAAATGCCGCTGAAGCGGGCCGATCGACCCCTCATCCAGTGTCAGCACCTGCGAACGCGGCAGCGAAGACTGCGCGGCGTGATCCAACGCGAACAGCCCGAGGCGCAGGGCGCCGAGCGGCCATTGACGCTTATGATGCGGGACAATCAGCGTGAGCGGACGGGCCAGGTGGGGAGCGGAGCGCAGCAGGATTTCGCGCTCGACCACGGCTTCGCGCATCGCGCCGAACCGCAGCGCCGGCAGGTGTTCTATCCCGCCGTACAGCGAGGCTACTCCGGCATCCGCGGCGCCTCCGAGGTCGCCTTCGTCGCAGAGAAAGACACTCAGGCCGCGGCCGGCGGCATCGCGCGCGATGGCCGTGCCGGTGAGACCGCCGCCGATAATCGCAACGTCGTAGACCCTGCCGTACAACCAAGCGTCTCCGAGGCCTGGGGTTCTCATGGCGACCATAAGGCAGCCGAATCAGGAATACGCCGGCTGTCCCACGGGAAAGTAGGGGAAAACCGGGGACAACATGAAGCGGCTACGCCCCTTTCGATCCCCGGGCGATCCGACTTAGAGTTGCCGCATGCGCGCTATGGTCCTCACGCACATCCGCCAGCCGCTGGTCGAACAGGAGCGGCCCGACCCGACACCCGGTGCGGGTCAGATCCGCGTCCGGGTCGAGGCATGCGGCGTCTGCCGCACCGATCTGCATGTCGTCGATGGCGAACTCGAAAACCCTCGCGTGCCGATCGTGCCGGGGCACGAGATCGTCGGCCGTGTCGATCTGATCGGACCCGCCGTTACCGCGCTCCGCGTGGGAGACCGTGTGGGTGTGCCCTGGCTTGGGCGTGCCTGCGGTCACTGCTTTTACTGCCGTGGCGGTCGCGAAAACCTGTGCGATACGCCGGAATTTACCGGTTACACGCGCGATGGCGGTTACGCCACCCACGTCATCGCCGAGGCGCCGTTCGTCTTTCCTCTCGATGGTGCTGCCGATCCCGTCGCGATGGCGCCACTCCTCTGCGCAGGATTGATCGGCTGGCGGACTTTGAAACTCGCGGGTCCGGGAAAAGCCGTTGGTCTTTATGGCTTCGGTGCCGCCGCCCACATCCTCGCACAGGTGTGCCGCTGGCAGGGCCGCGAAGTTTACGCTTTCACCCGGACGGGCGACCAGGCTGCGCAGGAATTTGCGCGCTCGCTGGGCGCGACCTGGGCGGGCGGTTCCGATGAAGCACCGCCGGTGCCGCTCGACGTCGCCCTTATCTTTGCGCCCGTCGGGGCGTTGATACCGGCAGCCCTTCGCGCGGTGCGGAAAGGAGGCCGCGTGGTTTCCGGCGGCATTCACATGAGCGATATTCCCGCCTTCCCCTATCGGCTGCTGTGGGAGGAGCGCTCCATTGCCTCCGTCGCCAACCTGACGCGGGAAGACGGCACAGAGTTCCTGAAGATCGCGCGCGACGCTGGTGTTGCGACCGAAACGACGCCTTATCCGCTCGCACGCGCCAACGATGCACTGGCCGACCTCCGCGAAGGCAGGCTGCAAGGCGCGGCGGTTCTGGTGCCGGAATAGGAGGAGAGCATCGATGCAAGGACGGCTGATCACGATATCCGTCGCGCTCGCCCTGGCGATTGCTCCCGTCGCCGGCTTCGCGGCCGCCGATCCGAACATCCTGAAGAACATCGTCGAAAAGGGATGCGTCCCGACGATGCAATCGACGGGGCATCCCCTGCCCTGCCGTGAGGTCGATCTCACGCGCCGTTTCGCGGTGCTGAAGGACATCTCCGGCCGCACCCAGTACCTGCTGCTGCCCACCGATCCCGTCGCCGGCATCGAGGCGCCTGCGCTTCTTTCGCCCGGCGCGCCGAATTATTGGCAATATGCGTGGCGGGCGCGCGCCTACGTCGAGGAGGCCGCAGGTCGCGCGATACCACGTGACGTGATCGCGCTCGCGATCAACTCGGCCAGCGGACGCAGCCAGAACCAGTTGCACATCCATGTCGACTGCGTGCGGCGCGATGTGGCGGCGGCACTCCACCGCTACCAAAATGCGATCGGCACGGACTGGAAGCCGCTGCCAGTACGTTTGCGGGGTCATCGCTACCTGGCGATCCGCATCGATGACTCGGACCTCGCCAGGACCGACCCGTTCAAGTTGCTGGCCGAAAAGGTGCCGAGCGCGCGTGCGGCGATGGGCGATCAGACCCTGGTCGTCGTCGGCGCGGTATTCAGGAACGGCAAGGCCGGCTTCTATGCCCTCAACGACCACGTGGATGAAACTCCCGGCGATCAGGCCTCGGGCGAGGAGTTGCTGGATCACAGCTGTGCCGTTCTCGGCGACGCGGGATAGCGCAGTCGCCGCCGGCGACAGATGATGCCGCGCTAGCCGAACAACGTAACGCGCACACGTCTACCCGCGATCGAGACAACACCTCGAGCGAACCCGCAGGTTCTTCAGATGATCTCGAACACGTTGTAGATCGCGCCGTTGGGCAGACGGTGCCCATGCGCGACTGATACGACGCGATTCAGCCAGCCATATTTTTCGGAGGATGTCTCGAATACCGGCACAACCCGCATGTAGTAGGATGTCGGATTGACGGTCTCGCCGCGGCCGAGGGCCTCCAGAACCTCCTTCGGTCCATGCCGCAGACCCTGATAAGCCATCGTAATCAACGCACCGTCGTCGGTCTCCAGAAGGGACCGCACGTTGATCACCCACGCCGAGTCACTGCGAACCGTTTGCCAGTCGCTGGCGCTGGGAAGGAATTTGCCGCGAAGCCGCTCGCCCTCGAAGTAACCGCTCGGAATTTCGGCTACCCGCCGATCCGCGGCCGGAGTCTTCCCGACGTTGTATGGCGGCTTGATGTCCAGAAAAAAGGTGAAGAGCGGCCGCCACCGCAACTCGGTCATTTCTGCAGGAAGCAACGTCGATAACGGTGCGCGATCCATGACTTTCCTCCTGACAGTTGCTTCTTTGATAGTGTCCGACGCAAACGCATGCAATCGTCAAGGCGTCGCGCCCGGTCTATGGCGGCGTGAGCGGCTATAGAATGAAAACGGCCCGGAGCTGATTGAATATTTGGTGGGTGATGTAGGGAT